>NZ_JAQWTM010000215.1 GCF_029242675.1 Flavobacterium sp. | reverse complement strand
AAGTAATTATAAATGAATAACACTTCACAAAATATTAAAACAATGGTAATCCAAATTGTAATTGGGGCAGGAATATTTTATTTCCTTTTGCATCCATTTACCATGGTACTCTATTGGTTTGAATTTAGTGATAAGCCCTTTTCGTTTTCAAAATTTCAAGAAATTTTCAATGAACAATTCCTTAAATCCTTTAGTTTTAATATGAGGGGAATGGGTGGATTATTAACACTTTTTGGAACTGTTTTAGGACTGTTCTCCAGCTTATTTTGGATTCAAATTAAAAACAAGAATAATCTAATAGGTACACAACAGCGGCTATTGCAAAGAGATATTATTCAGCTTGTCAAGAATGGAGAAAATGAACGTATTGAATTCAAATCATCAATACGGTATGATTATAACAAAAAAATTACCAATAGAGAACTTGAAAAGGTCATCGCAAAAACCATTGTAGGTTTTATGAATGCCAAAGGAGGAAAACTCCTGATTGGCGTGGATGATGAAGGTAATGTACTAGGTCTTGAAAAGGATTTTCTTACCCTTAAACATAAAAACAAAGATGGTTATGAACGTGAAGTATTTAGGATCATTTCTACCCAATTGGGTCGCGAAGCCAGTTTTAGTAATCATGTTTCTTTTTATGTTTTGGACGATAAAGACATCTGTGTCATAGACATTGAACCGTCAAATGAGCCAGTATATGTGAGTAATGAGACAACCACCACTTTTTATGTCCGAACAGGCAATGCCACTTATCCTTTAACAGTAAAAGAAACTGTAGATTATTTAAAAACTCAAAAAGCATAAAATGATTCAATACCTCTGGTTCATTAGGAATAGAGTGATGGTTAGTCTAATGCGCTTATGAGGTATTTCGTTTTTCAAAAGAGCAATCAAATGATAATTATAAATCCAAATCCATCAGTCAACAACACAAAGAAATAGTTTATATATGAAAAACACCAAAGTACAAAACAATAAGCTTTCACTAATAGGTTCAATATCTCTTGGCACGGGTGCAATGATAGGTGCTGGAATATTTGTCCTTATGGGGCAAATGGCAGAGTTGGTGGGAGATTTATTTCCAATTGTTTTTATAGCAGGTGCCATTGTCGTGGGTTTCAGTGCTTATTCTTATGTAAAGTTCTCAAACGCTTTTCCTTCCTCAGGTGGTGTCGTTAAATTTTTAAATAAATCCTATGGCCCAGGAACTACAACAGGTGCATTTTCTTTATTGATGTATGTCTCAATGGTGGTTTCTCAGAGTTTGGTAGCAGGTACTTTCGCAGCTTATACGCTTCGGTTATTCCCAGAACGTTTTGCTGGTTACGCTACTATTCTTGGCATTCTACTTTTGGTTACGGTATATATCGTGAATATTTTAGGAAACAAAGTCATTGGAACAACAGCAACCTTTACTGCAGTCATAAAAATACTTGGTATCGCATTACTGGCAATTGCAGGCCTGTTAGCCTCTGGTTTTGCAAATATTACTGGAAATTATATCCCTACAAACACCGAAGCGCTGCCACAGGGAGTTGGTTTTGTTGCTGCATTGGCATTGGCAATACTAGCTTTTAAAGGGTTCACTACTATTACAAATCAAGGAGGAGATATTAAAGACCCACACAAGAATCTAGGGCGATCTATCGTTTCTTCTATTGTTATCTGTACTTTGATTTATGTAGCACTTGCTCTTGCTGTTGCAGGAGGGTTGAGCATACCGGAAATAATTAAAGCTAAGGATTATGCATTAGCGGCCGCTGCAAAACCGGTATTCGGGGAATGGGGTTCTTGGATTACCATAGCAATCGCAATCGTTGCTACTTTTTCAGGTGTAATAGCTAGTGTATTTTCAGCCTCTCGCCTATTGGAGATGTTGAGTAATATGAAACAGGTACCATCCTTAAATAAAATAGGTAACTTTAAAAACCCCGCACTCCTATTCACAGTTTCCCTTGCTATTTTGCTAACTATGTTATTCGATTTGACAAGAATCGCTTCTATTGGAGTTATTTTTTATCTTATTATGGATATTGCTATTCATTGGGGCCTTTTTCGGCATCTTAAAAAGGAAGTAGATTTCCATCCGATTATACCCATAATAGCAATTATTATGGACGCTGTGGTTCTTTCAGCTTTCCTTTATGTAAAATACGTTAACGATCCGTTAGTACTTATAGTCGCGGCAATCGGAATTATATTAATACTTATCTCGGAAAGGTTTTTCATGAAATCGCATACAGACGAGGAGGGCGATATGCAAATGGGAATGGAAACTACAAATAATAAAAACAAATAATAAATTAAAATTATGAAACAACAAGTAGCAATTAAAGGAATGACGTGTAGCGGTTGTGTAAAAACAGTTGAAAAAGCGTTGAGTGGAATAGAAGGTATAAAAGAAGTATCGGTAAGCCTATCTCCACCACAAGCAGTAATACAGGCAGATAGCGCTATTAGTACGGCTCAAGTACAAGCCGCATTATCAAAAGCTGGAAATTATGATGTCGTAGGAGATCAAGAGGTTAATGAGCCGAAAAAATCTGGTGATTGTTGTTGTGGGTAATCCTTGATGCCGAAAAATTACGGCTCTTATTGATAGAGGCTGTGGTAAGTATATCTAAAAATCGAAATACATCAGAAAAAACTTATTGAAACAATAACATAATATTAATTAAATTAAAAATAAAATGAAAAATGTAGCATTAATAGGATATGGCGTCATCGGCAAAAGAGTTGCGGATGCCATTAACGCACAAGATGATATGAAACTAATAGGTGTTTGTGATGTCATTAGTGATTGGCGCATTCAAAATGCCGTTAGAAAAAGCTATGCCATTTATGCGGCGACACCAGATGCTGCAATAACGATGAAGGCTGCTGGTATTTCCGTAAAAGGGAATATGACTGAACTTCTTTCCAAAGTAGATCTTGTGGTAGATTGTACCCCTAAGAACATAGCTGCAAAAAATGTTGAAATCTATAAAAACAAAGGAATCAAATTTATTTTACAAGGTGGAGAAAAACATGAAACCACTGGGCATTCCTTTAGCGCAGAATCTAATTATAAAACCGCTTTAAATTTAGATGCTACTAGAGTTGTTTCCTGTAATACGACATCTATTCTAAGAACATTGACTGCCTTAAAAAAAGCGGGGTTATTAGAATATGCTAGAGGAACACTTTTAAGAAGAGCTACAGACCCCTGGGAAAGTCATTTAGGTGGTATTATGAACACGATGGTGCCAGAAAGAGACATACCGAGCCACCAAGGTCCCGACGCCCAAAGTGTTGACCCTGATTTAAACGTTATTACTTCTGCAGTAAAAGTGCCAGAAACTTTAAGCCACATGCATTATTGGAACGTGAAATTAAAAAAACAAACTACAAAGGAAGAGGTACTAGAGGCTTTCAAGAAATCTAGTAGAATTAAACTAATTCATTACGACCAAGGTTTAGTTTCGAACAATACCATTAAGGAAATGTTTCTAGATATGGGACGCCCGTGGGGCGATATGTATGAAGTCGCACTATGGGAAGATATGCTGAAAGTTGTGGGAGATGAATTATTCTATGCTTATGTGGTGGATAACCAAGCTATTGTTATACCTGAAACTATCGATGCCATTAGAGCACTTACAGGAATTGAAATGGATGCAGATAAATCCATTGCTAAAACAAATGAAAGTTTAGGAATTCAATAATTTTTTTTAAAATGAAAACAGAAAAAAACATATCAGAAATTTTAGGGGATAAAGCAGATTATTATTTGGATTACGTTTGTGAAAAGATCACAAAAGACCAGTTGCAAACACCAAGTAAAAATAGTCTCGATAAAGTATTTGCAAATAGTAACAGAAATCCACAAGTACTTCGCAGTTTATCCCAATTGCACAACCACGGAAATTTGGGAGGTACTGGATATTTAAGTATCCTTCCTGTCGACCAAGGTGTTGAGCATAGTGCTGCCTTTTCATTTTATAAAAACCCAGACTATTTTGACCCTGAAAATATTATAAAACTTGCTATCGAAGGAGGCTGTAATGCAGTAGCTTCCACTTTTGGGGTTTTAGGATTGAACGCAAGAAAATATGCCCATAAAATACCATTCATTGTAAAAATCAACCATAACGAACTCCTTACTTACCCCACTAAATATGACCAAACACTATTTGGTAAGGTCAAGGCAGCTTGGTATATGGGAGCTGTAGCAGTAGGTGCAACCATCTATTTTGGTTCAGAGGAAAGTAACAGACAACTTAAAGAAATTGCCGAAGCTTTTGAAGAAGCCCACAATTTAGGCATGGTCACTATTTTATGGTGCTATCTAAGAAATGATTCGTTTAAAAAAGGTACTGTTGATTATCATGCTTCAGCAGATTTAACAGGACAAGCGAATCATTTAGGTGTAACCATTCAGGCAGATATAATCAAACAAAAGTTGCCAACTAATAATTTTGGTTTTAAAGAAATTGGTTTTGGTAAATATGATGATGAAATGTATGAAACATTGACTACCAATCATCCTATTGACTTGTGCCGTTTACAAGTTGCGAATTGCTACATGGGAAAAATTGGGTTAATCAATTCTGGTGGTGGTTCCGAGGGTGATTCCGATTTGATGGAAGCTGTAACAACTGCCGTAATCAATAAAAGAGCCGGCGGTTCTGGTTTGATTTTAGGTCGAAAAGCATTTCAACGACCTTTTAAAGAAGGTGTTGATTTATTGAATACGCTACAAAGTGTATATCTGGAAAATAAAATAACCATTGCCTAAAGAATCAAAATAAAGTTTAATTGTGTAACTAGATGCCTCATTTAAAAACAAATAAAAAAAACTTTCTAAAACTTGGTAAAATGACGTTATTAATCATCTTTTTAGTATTTATTCTTCCTGTTGGACTCATCGGTGGTTATCAGTATTTTAAAGTAATCAATGCACCAAAATACAATCCTGAAACTATGTCCTTGAATTATGAAATTTTAGGTTCTGGAACAACAAAATTGATTTTAATACATGGTTTGACCGGCTCAAAAAACTATTGGAAAAAAGATTTGGATAGTATTACTAAAACGCACAAGTTATTATTGATTGATTTATTAGGTTTTGGTGACTCACCAAAACCTAATAGTAATTATTCACTTTCTGTACAATTAAAAGCACTTGAAAAAATAATTAAAAAAGAAGGGTTCAATGATGGAAATACAATTATTGCTGGACATTCTATGGGAGCTATAATTTCATTAGCACTTTTAGAGAAGCATCCTAATTGGTTTAAAGCAGGTGTTTTTATGAGTATCCCTGTTTACAAAGATACAGACGAATTTAAGAAAATTATGTCCACACATTCATTTATGGATAGAATTTCAACCAGCAAATTTTCTAAATACATCTGTATGATTCATCCCGTTTTTATGTCGAGTGCATTTAAACCAGAGAACCTTACCGATGATGTATATGAAGATGCTAAAAAGCATCATTGGCAAAGTTATATT
>NZ_JAQWTM010000094.1 GCF_029242675.1 Flavobacterium sp. | reverse complement strand
AACCCGATATATTACAGTCGATTCAAGTACTGCCCGGAGTTGAAAGTACAAACGAAAGTATCGCTAATATCAATGTTCGTGGCGGAACTAACGACCAAAATGCCATGTTTTGGGACAATATCAAAATGTACCACTCTGGACATTTTTTTGGCTTAATATCAGCGTACAATCCCAATGTTACTAACAAAGTAATCGTGAGCAAAAATGGAACTAGTGCCGCTTATAGCGATGGAGTTTCTAGTACCATTAACATGACTACTAATGATAAGGTTGGGAACGCATTTAAAGGAGGATTGGGCGTTAATCTAATTAGTGCGGATGCTTTCCTCGAAATTCCACTAGCCCGAAACCTACAACTTGATATTTCAGGTCGTCGTGCCATCACTGATTTGGTTAACACACCCACTTATAGTAATTATTTCGATCGTAGCTTTCAAGACTCTGAAATAAAAACAAATAATCAAGTAGCAAACACCAATTCCGATTTCTATTTCTACGATTATACTGCCAAGCTACTATTTGATTTAGGCAATAAACACCAATTGCGCGCCACGGTAATCGGTATTAATAATGATTTGAATTATGCCGAATTCAAGGTAGACAATAGTAATACTGAAGAAAAAACAAGCAGATTGGAACAAAAAAACATTGGTTATGGTGGTAATTGGAAAGCGCAATGGAGCGATCGTTTGCAAACTGAAGCCAATGCCTATTTTTCGAAATATACAATTAATGCTTTAGATTTAAGAGTAGCAAATGACCAACGATTAACAGAAGCAAATGAAGTTTTAGAGACTGGATTTAAGTTCAATACCAATTATAAAATCAATCCTCATTTCAAATTTTTAGGTGGATATCAAATAACTGAAACGGGAATGCTTAATCAAACTACTGTTAAAAATCCATCTTTTTCAAGTACGATAAAGAATGTTTTATTAACTCAGGCCTTATTTTCTGAAGGGGAATATTCTAAAAACGGGACTTTTATGCGTTTTGGAGTACGATTAAATTATTTCCAAAAGTTTGACAAATTTCTTATCGAACCTAGAATCAACATTCGACAAAAAATTTCTAATTTGCTCGCGCTTAAACTGGAAGGCGAATTTAAAAATCAAACGTCTACTCAAATTATTGATTTTCAAGATGATTTTTTAGGCGTAGAAAAAAGACGCTGGGTTCTTGTAGATAATCAATCAATCCCTATTGCCACTAGTAAACAAGCCTCTTTTGGAATTGAATTAGCAAAAAACAAGTTTACTTTAGATCTAACTGGCTTTTACAAATTTGTTGACGGAATTACAGCTTCCAACCAAGGCTTCTACAACAATTTTCAATACAGTAAGGCTTCTGGAAACTATACCGCGAAAGGTATTGAGGTTCTGGCTAATACAACAGCCGCCAACTATAGTTTTTGGTTGAGCTATACTTTTAGCACCAATGATTACGAATTCGAATCTTTCACACCTGCTGCCTTCCCTAACAATGTAGATATCCGGCATTCTGCTTCTTTAGGGTTTAACTATGATATATGGAAAAAATTCAAAGTATCACTAGGCGGAATGTGGCGTAATGGGCAACCTTTTTCAGAACCCGTTACAGGCAATGAAACGAAGCAAAATGGCAGTTTTACAATGGTCAATTATGGAGCACCAAATAGTAAAAACTTAGATGATTTTATAAGACTAGATGCTTCCTTTAGCTATGGATTTAATTTCAGTCCTACGATTAAAGCAGCATTGCGCGCAGGTGTTATTAATTTTACCAACCAAAATAATACTATTAACCGCTACTACAAGGTTGATCCAAATGACAAATCAAAGGCGGTTAAAGTAGATAATAAATCACTGGGTATTACACCTAACATCAGTTTTAGAGTTAATTTTTAAACAGCTGAATTCCACCTTAAATAATTGATTCTATATTTACTGCACTGTTTAAAGTACTTTAGCTATTCACTAAAAATGTTAATTATGTATAAAAATACTGATTTAGGATTATTATTTGTTCGTATTGCTGTGGGTGCATTGATGTTATTGCATGGAATTGCAAAAATTGGACAGACAACTTTTATTGAAGGCATGCTAGCTGATAAAGGTCTTCCTGCTATCATGGCTTACGGTGTATACCTAACCGAAATAGTTGCTCCACTTCTAATTTTAATAGGTTTTAGAACGCGTTTAGCTGCTATTGCTTATGTATTCGGAATCTTATTTATCATCTTCTTAGTGCATGCCAATGCTATATTTTCATTGAACGAAAATGGAGGATGGGCTATTGAATTGCTAGGACTATATTTGTTTGGAGCAGTTGCTTTGTTTTTTACAGGAGGAGGTAAATTTGCTGTTTCAGCGACTTCTGCTTGGGATTAAATTTTTATTTTTAGACAAAAAAATGCCCTCTTAACTCTGGTTAAAAGGGCATTATATTTTTAAGTATTCCAATTTTTAAATACCTGCAATTGCTTTAATTTCGTCTATAATACGATTTGCCAACGCATCTGCTTGTTCTTGCGAAGGCG
>NZ_JAQWTM010000208.1 GCF_029242675.1 Flavobacterium sp. | reverse complement strand
AGTAAATTACCAATGAAAGAAGCAGTTGGTACATCGCTAGTAATTATTGCGGCAAAATCATTAATTGGATTTTTTGGTGAAGGAGCCGAAACAATTATCGATTGGAAATTCTTATTTACAATTTCTGCTTTTGCAATTATCGGAATATTTATCGGAACTGCTTTATCTAAAAAAATAGATGGTGCAAAACTAAAACCTGCTTTTGGTTGGTTTGTGCTAGTTATGGGAATTTACATCATTACCAAAGAGCTTTTCTTAAAATAAAATAGTTATGTGACTAAAGTCACAAGTTGTAACTATTAAATAAATTAATATTGTTATGTTAAAATTATTAAATATACAAAATATATGTCAAATCATTATCAAATACTCATTATTGGTGGCGGAAATGCAGGGCTTTCCGTAGCATCACAATTACTTCAAAAAAGAAGCAGTTTAAAAATTGGAATTGTTGATCCTTCCGAAAAACATTATTATCAACCAGCTTGGACACTTGTTGGTGCAGGAATTTTTGATATTAATAAAACCGTTCGCAACGAAAAAGATTTTATTCCAAAAAACACTACTTGGATAAAAGAAGCCGTTTCAGAATTTAATCCAACCGATAATAAAGTAAAATGTGCATCAGGAACTGAAATCACTTATGATTATCTTATCGTTTGTCCAGGTATTCAATTAGATTGGAATAAAATTAAAGGTTTAAAAGAAACTTTAGGTAAAAACAATGTAAGTAGCAATTACGATTTTAAATCAGCACCGTACACTTGGGAAATGATTAAAAATTTTAAAGGCGGAACAGCGGTTTTTACTAACCCATCAACACCTATAAAATGCGGTGGCGCACCTCATAAAATAATGTATTTAGCGGTTGATTATTGGCGTAAAAAGGGCATTTTAGACAAATGTGATGTGCATTATATTTCGGGAGCAACTGTTATTTTTGGTGTTCCAGAATACAAAGTAACACTTGAAGAAGTTTTGAAAAGAGGTAACATCAAAGTGCATTATTCAGCCAATACAATTGGTATTAATGGAGATGATAAAACAATTGAATTTGAAACCAAAAACACAGAGTTTGTGAAACAAAGTCTTTCTAAATCAGCAGCAGGATGTTATAGCATTGCTGAAGGAAATGATGCCGATTCAGTAAGCAGAGTAACAATGAATTTTGATTTATGTCATTCTGTTCCGCCACAATCAGCTCCAGACTTTATCAAAAACAGTCATTTACGTGACCAAGCCAATGCGCTAGGATATGTAGAAATTGATAAAAACACAATGCAACATTCGCGATTCCCAAATGTTTTTGCTCTTGGCGATTGTACCAATGCACCTTGCAGTAAAACTGGTGCTGCAATTAGAAAACAAGCACCTGTTGTGGTTACTAATTTATTAGAAGTAATGGATAAAAAAGCACTTACCGCGAGTTATGATGGTTATAGTGCCTGCCCTATTCCAACACAATACGGAAAATTAATGTTGGCGGAATTCGATTATAATAACAAACCAAAAATGACTTTTCCATTCAATCAAGCAAAACCGAGATGGACAATGTGGATGCTTAAAACTAAAGTATTGCCTTGGTTATATTGGAACAAAATCCTTAAAGGAACAGCATAAAAAATTATCCCATAGTTTTTTAGTTTTGTTAATCCCTTTCAAGTAAAATTGAAAGGGATTTTTAATAATAAATGATATTTATCAGTATTTTTTATTTAAAGTAAAAAGTACCATCATTAGTTCTTTTATTGCCATTCACAACCTACCTTTTTTTTTCAAATTTGTGACATAATTTAAAATCGCTTAATTATGAAATTACAAAATAACAATACCATTTCTAAACCTAAAATAAAATTAATTTTCCTAGCATTAATGGTTTTATTTCAGCCATTAATTGCAACTGCACAAACAGATAATGGAGTTAGTTTTTTTCCAAACAAATCAATTGGTTTTATAGGACTTTTAACTACTCTTGTAATGGTTATTGTTGGATTTGTATTTTTTTTAATTTTAAAAATTTTATCAAAAACGAACAATAATTTAGAAATTGGAAAACTTAATAGTGAACAAAAATTTAAAAAATATTTAAATGATTTAAATTCATCAGAAATTGAGATTTTAAAAAAGAAGCGAAGTCAAATAAATAAAATAATCTCAATCTTTATTGTAGGTTTTATATCTCTAATTCCTCAATTCACATTTGCTCAAACTGCTCCTGCAAAAAGAGACGCTATTTTTTCGCAACCAGGAGTACTCATTACATTAATTTTAATTTTTGTTCCTCTATTTTTATCTTTACTTTATTTAGCTCTAAAGGTTTATAAAGGATTTAACAATTATTTTAATTTCACTAAAATTAAGGAAGCTCAAGATTTAGCTGCTTACATTTCAGAAACAGAAAATATTCCAGATGATATAAAATTAAATGAAATCAAGCAGAAACTGGAATATAGTGTGGCTCCAAATGAATTATCAGGTGATAAAAAACCAAATGATTTAAAGGGATTACTTAAAAATATAAGTTCTGAAACTAATTATCACTTTTTTGCCTCAAAAAGACCTCCTATAAAACGCCCTAAAATAGATCCTAAATTAACAAAATTAATTCTATGGTTTTTAGGAACTGCTGTTTTTTGGCTTTTTATTGGAAGTAGTGTTGGAGAGTATGTTGGTATTAAATTTGTCGCTCCAGATGCAGACACGTATAGTTGGTTAAGTATAGGAAGATTGCGAGCTGTTCATACTAATTTAGTATTTTGGGCGTGGGCAACTATTGGAATTATGGGTTTAGGATATTACATCGTTCCAATGGTTAGTAATACACCTCTAAACAGTATTAAAAACGGATGGAAAGCACTAATCGCTGTAAATTCAGCAATGCTTATTGGTGCAATTACCATTATGGCAGGTATAAATAATGGTGGCGGAGAATACCGCGAAATTATCTGGCCAATAATGGCTGTTTGGGCTTATGGTCTATTACTTACAGTTATTAATTTCATAAAAACCATTGCAAAAAGAACTACTCACGAGATTTATATTTCCAACTGGTTTATCGTTGCTTCTTATATATTCATACTTATAGTTGCATTTCTTGCCTATATTCCAATGGGACAAGATGGTATTGGAGAAACCATAGTACAGGGATATTATATGCACCAAGCGGTTGGAATGTGGTTTATGTTTTCTATGTTAGGTGTTTTATATTACATACTTCCGCAACAACTCAATAAGCCAATTTATTCATACAGTTTAGGTGTCTTAGCCTTTTGGTCACAAATTCTTTTTTACACAACTATCGGAACGCACCATTTTGTTTTTAGTTCTTTGCCTTGGTGGTTGCAAACTGTAGCTATTATTGGAAGCGTTGGAATGCTAATTCCTGTAACATCAGGTACTCTAAATTATTTAATGACTTTCAAAGGCTCTTGGAGTAAAGTTAGTAATAGTTATTCGCTACCTTTTCTTTTGGTAGGAGTTATTTATTATTTCACAGGTTCATTTCAAGGCACAGCAGAAGCATTTAGATCTACAAATTTAATTTGGCACTTTACCGATTTTACCATTGCTCACTCACACATAACAATGTACGGAATTATTACTTTTCTATTATTTGGAAGTATTTATGCCATTGTGCCGCGACTTACAGGACAAGAACCACCTCAACTAGGTGTTGGTGCTCATTTTTGGTTGGCATTAATAGGATTACAATTCTATACAATTCCACTTATGATTGGTGGCACGCTCAAAGGATTAATGTGGGCAGAAGGAAAACCATTCATTGATAGTGTAGTTATGATGGGACCATATTGGCTTTGGAGAGCAATTGGTGGTTCATTGATGTGGCTTTCTCACATCGTTTTAGTATATAATATGTACAAAATGATAAAACCAAATAATGAAATTGATGTTAAACAAAAAGCATTTGAAATAATCAATCAAAATCTGGAAACTAACACTGTAGAACCTAAACTTTAAACACCAATGAATTTATTTAACGATCATAAAAAATTATTTATAATTGCAACACTTTTGTTTGGTACATTAACGCTTTTTGTTGCAGTTTTTCCATCATTATATAATGAAACGATAAGTCAACCTTTATATGGAAGCATTCCTCTAACAGAAGAACAAGAAGCGGGACGACAAGTCTATATAAGCAATGGTTGCGTAAGTTGCCATACGCAACAAGTTAGAGATGTTGATATGGACAAAACTTGGGGCGATAGACCTAATGTTGCTGCCGATTATGCTCATAGTACCCGAAAAAGTATTTGGCAAAATGCAGGAACGCTTATGGGAACTGAAAGAACTGGACCAGATTTATCTAATATTGGTGCAAGACAGCCCAGCCAAGATTGGCATTTAGTACATTTATACAATCCAAGAACGGTAATGCCTCAATCAATTATGGCTCCATTTCCTTGGTTGTTTCAAATCAAAGATAAAGCAGAAAAAGGCGATGTTAAAGTAAATGTACCAGACGAATTTATGTACGGTCAAAAAGGCATTGTTGTAGCCACTAAAGACGCATTAAATTTAGTTGCTTATTTACAATCATTAAAACAAGTCAAACTTCCAGACGGAACGCCTACTCCTGAATTTCTTTACAAAAAGCAAAAATCAGAAATCACTACTGAGGCAAACGGCGTAAAACAAGAATTAAATGGTAGCGATTTATATGCTGCCAATTGTATGGCGTGCCACCAACAAAATGGCGAAGGATTAAAAGGTGCTTTTCCTGCACTCAAAGGAAGCAAAATAGTTTTAGATGATAATCCCGAAATTTTGGTAGGTATCATTATGAATGGTTATAATCCAAGAGAAGAATATGGTGTTATGCCTGCAGTAGGAACAAATGCAAATTTATCAGCAGAGGAAGTTGCAGCAATTATGAACCACGAGAGATCAAGTTGGGGAAATAATGCCAAAAAAGTAACTCCAGAACAGGTAAAGAAATTAATGGATTTAGCAAAATTAAGCGCACCTAAACAATAATCAAATGAAAAAGTTTTTTTACTCAATATTTTTCACAGCTCTATCAGTTGCAACCTATGCCTGTCCAATGTGTGAAAAGCAACAACCCAAGGTTTTAAGAGGTATAACTCACGGTGCTGGTCCAGAAAGTAATGTAGATTATGTAATAGTTTGGGCTATGGTTTTATTTGTTTTAGTAACGTTATTCTACGCACTAAAATATATAATAAAACCAAAAGAAAACGAAGCTAATCATATAAAAAGAACCATTATAAATTTTGAATAATATGGATAGTAAAAGCAAAGTGATTATATTTGTTGATGATGATACTCAACCAATAGGAGAATTTGAAGCACCAGTAAATTTTGAACTAGATACTCGAAAACTTATTGATGGTTTGCACCAACTAAAAATAGTAAGTAAAGACCCAACAGGAAAAGAAGGCATTAAAATTATTCCTTTTACAGTAAGAAATGGTCCGGCAATTGCCATTGAAGGATTAAATGATAATGATGTCGTAGATGGAGTTTTGCCTTTAATGATTAACGCTTACGGGAAAGGAAATCAGAAACAATTTTTAATTGACGGTAGTGAAACTCCAAAAAGTGTACCGTCTTGGTTATTTGCAGCAATAATAGCTTTTATAGCTTGGGCAATATATTTTACAATAACATCATTAGGATAATTATAATATGTGCGAAATTAAAAACATAAAATGTAGTGAAGTAACCCAAAACGAATTAAAATTTGCGGTTTATCATACTTCCGATTTTTTGCCTTTTATGCAAAAGTTAAATTTTCCGCACAGGCACAACTATTATATGATTTTGCTAAATGAAAGTAATTTTGGAACACAATTAATTGATTTTAAAGAATGTGATATAGAGCCATTATCTATAACTTGTTTGCATTATGGTCAAATACACCAATGGCTCAATTATGATAAAATTGAAGGTTACATATTAGTTTTTGAAAGTGATTTTTTTGCACTTCGATATCAAAATTATCAATTAAGTGAATTTTCGTTTCTAACCTATCGTCACAAACAACCCTACATAAAAGTTTCTAAAGAAAAATTTGACCATTTAAAAGCTATTGCACTTTGGATGGTAAAAGAATGTAAAAACAGTCAATCCGATTTCGAAAAAAGTCTGCGCTCTTTACTCAATTTAATGCTTTTAGATCTCAATAGATTATTTGAACCCATTCCGAAAAATGCAGAGTTTAGTCAATCCTTACAACTTATTCACCACTTTGAAGAACTAATAGACAAATACTACAAAAAAAAACATTTTGTAAAAGATTATGCTTCTATAATGTATGTTCGTCCCAATTATCTCAATGCAGTTTGTAATGAAGTAACCTCATTTTCTGCTGGAGATTTAATACGAAACAGAATACTTCTAGAAGCCAAAAGATTGCTTATACACGAACAAAAATCAGTTTCAGAAATTGCTTACGAATTAGGTTTTGAAGACAACTCCTATTTTGGTAGATTTTTTAAAAAATACGAAAATATAACTCCGGATGGCTTTAAACGAAAATTTATAAATACCAGTAAATTTTATCAAGTTTAATTTAATAATAAAGCTTTAAGTAACTTATATCACACATATTTTTTCATTGAAAGAATACCTTTGACAAAAATAAAACTTATGCTACTTTTCTTAAAAAACCTATTATCTTTCAAATGCCCACGATGTCATAAAGGAGAACTTTTTAAATACAAATGGTACAACCTATCCAATTGCAGTAAAATGGTTGAACGTTGCAGCAATTGTGAACAACGAACGGAACTAGAACCTGGTTTTTATCAAGGCACTGGTTATGTAAGTTATGGATTAACAGTTGGTTTTTCTATTATAACTTTTGTAATTTGGATTTTAGCAACAGGTTACGGTTTTAAAAACAAAGAAATTTTCTATTGGTTACCATTAAATATAACAGATTTACTATTTATGCAACCTTGGTTAATGCGACTTTCAAGAGTAATT
>NZ_JAQWTM010000092.1 GCF_029242675.1 Flavobacterium sp. | reverse complement strand
TTTTTTTATCAATATATCTTAACGTCTTAATTTATAAGGTTTTATTCTATGTCAAAAATTGTGTTATTAGGTTATATGGGTTGCGGGAAGTCGACTATTGCGGGAAGATTGTCAAAAATCATTAATGTTCCCTTTGTGGATCTTGATCAATATATTGAAGAAAAATCAAAATTGTCCATAAACGCCATCTTTGAACAACGAGGTGAGATCTATTTTAGAAAATTAGAGCATGAGCTATTTAGGGAACTATTGGCATTGCCGGATTCTCTTATTATAGGTTTAGGGGGAGGGACGCCTTGTTATGCCAATAATCATCAGTTCTTGCAACAAGATGACGTAGCATCTTTTTATTTAAAGGCATCTATAGATACTTTGTTCAATAGATTGTCAGTAAATAAGAGTAAAAGACCTCTAATTGCTAATAAATCGAACGAGGAGATGAAGGAGTTTATAGCTATGCATGTTTTTGAGCGTAGCTATTTTTACAATCAGTCTAAATATACTATAAGTGTCGATCAAAAATCTGCGGAAGAAATCTGTAATGAAATTACGATTCTACTAACTTAAATAAGCATAACTCGTATTATCGGGTTCAAAAACTACCTGAACATGCTCTAGTAGGGAAGTTGATAGCGATATTCCTTTAAAATCGGCTTTAACTGGATACTTTTTATGATTTCTATCTACAAGTACCGCCGTTTTGAATTTTTTCAGAGGAACCTCTAAGAAATGACGAACGGCGTATATCAATGTTGTTCCCGAGTTTAATACATCGTCAATTAATATAAGTCCTTTGTTAGCGTATTCTTCTTTGCTTAACGAAGTGGAAATAGGAAGTTCGGGCTGCTGCTTATTGATTTGTACCTCACATAAGAGAACTTCGAGAGTTGAAATGCTTCGTAGTTCAGTTGCTATTTTTTCGGCAAAAAGAAAGCCATTATTAGCTATTCCTGCTAGAACTACTTCTTTCTCATCTATAAAAGTCTCATAAATTTGAAAAGCAATTCTTTTTATTTTATGTTCAATTTCTTGATTGGTTAAGATGATGTTTCTATCCATAGCTTTTAATTTTTGGTTATTTGGTTCTGCTTTTTACAAATCGTCCTCATCTGAGTGAATTTCATTTCCAAATTCATCAATATCTCTTCTGTCTTTCTTGGTAGGTCGCCCTGTACCGTTTTTGCGATAGTGGTCTTTTGAAAGTTTTAATAGTTCCAAATGTTGGTACACTTCTGCAGGCGTGTCATTGCGACGGTAAATATCAACCAGCTTTGCACTGACCCTATTGTCAGGAATGTCAAGAACGGTTATGATTTGTGTGATTTGATCTTTTCGAAACGTTATTTTATCCGTTGGAAAAACTTCTTTCGATGGTTTAGCTACATTGCCGTTAACTGTAACGTGGTTCTTTTTACAAGCCTCAGTAACCATATTTCTAGTCTTGTAATAACGAACGCACCATAAATATTTATCTATTCTCATAAAAATTCTAAAATCAGAGTTAAATTGTTTACAAAAATAAACCAATATTGTATCTTGCGCACTTAAAAATTAGTAATAATGAACAAATTTAGGTTTTATTTTATTTTAACAATTATATCGCTCTCTTTATTTTCTTGCTCGAAAAATAATGTGGATGAGGTAACTCCTCTACGAGACTACGCAGTTCAGTTTACCGCAGATAATGTAGTTATCGAGGAGTATTTGAATACTCATTATATGACAGTGACTAATAATCCAGGTCAAACCAATGACCAGGATGTTGAGTTCACAAAAAAGCCAGAAGGTGGCACACAACCATCTATTATGTCGTATTTAAATAAAAGTACCTACCCTAAATTATTGGTTAGGGATGTGGCTTTTCATGATATTACTTATAAAATGTATTACTTAGTTTTGAGACCGGGTACAGGGGAGAGCCCTTGTAATGTAGATGGTGTTTTAGCCTCTTATAAAGGTACTTATTTGCAAAATAGTACGGTTGATAATGTAACAACTTTGACAGCAACTTCATTTGAAGATGTGATTTATCCCCAACAGTTTTTGGGATTGTACAATACGATAACAGGTTGGGGGGAGATTTTTCCTCAATTTAAAACAGGTGATGCTCCAGTTGCTAATGCTGACGGTACCTTTACTTATAACAATTTTGGAGCTGGAGTAATGTTTATCCCTTCTGGTTTGGCTTATTTTGCTGCAGGATCAGGTACAATACCGAGTTATGTTCCTTTAATTTTTAAGTTCAAATTATACGCAATACAAAGATTGGATCAAGATAACGATGGTATTCCATCTTATTTAGAAGATCAGAATGGAGATGGGTATTTTGGAAGGTTTGCTAGTGGAACTGTGAACCCGGATGATACTGATGGAGACGGAATCCCTGACTTTTTAGATGTGGATGATGACGGTGATGGTACCAGTACTCGAAAAGAAATTACTGCAGCTGATGGGACATTAATTCCTTTTAGTGCTATTCCTGATTGTTCAGGTAATACTACTAACCCTGCTAGAATTAAAAAGCATTTAGATAAAAACTGTAAATAAATTCATTTCTAGAAATAGTATAAAACCCATTCAAATCCTGAATGGGTTTTTTGTTGTTATTATTCCATGACATTAACTGTCTAAGTGGTTTTTATAAGAAACCATTCATTCTTAAATGTGGTATAAATAGAAAATAAGAAAGCCGTTAACTTCAATATAGTTAACGGCTTTCGTTTGTTATTTTGGTAAAAGGATTACTTTCTAGCAATCACTCTTTCAACTGCTGCAACAATTGCTTCGTTGTTTAATTTGTATTTGTCCATTAACTGGGCAGGAGTTCCTGATTCACCAAAGCTATCATTAACCGCTACAAATTCTTGCGGAGCTGGGTGATTCAATGCTAATACTCTAGAAACGCTTTCGCCAAGACCTCCAAGGATATTGTGCTCTTCTGCCGTTACAATACATTTGGTTTTTGCCAATGACTTTAAAATTGCCTCTTCGTCTAATGGTTTAATAGTGTGTATGTTGATTACCTCTGCAGATATTCCTTTTGCTTCAAGAGCTTCGGCAGCAATAAGTGCTTCCCAAACTAAGTGACCCGTTGCAACGATCGTTACATCCGTACCTTCGCTTAACATAATGGCTTTTCCAATCACGAAAGGCTCATCTGCAGGCATGAAGTTAGGTACTACGGGACGTCCAAAACGCAAGTAAGCTGGTCCATGGTGGTCCGCTAATGCTAATGTTGCTGCTTTAGTTTGATTGTAATCACATGTATTAATTACTGTCATTCCTGGTAGCATTTTCATCAATCCAATGTCTTCAAGAATTTGGTGTGTTGCTCCATCTTCTCCTAATGTTAATCCAGCATGTGAAGCACAGATTTTTACATTTTTATCAGAGTAAGCTACTGACTGACGTATTTGATCATAGACTCTTCCTGTAGAAAAGTTAGCAAAGGTTCCCGTGAACGGAATTTTACCTCCAATAGTTAATCCTGCAGCGATTCCAATCATGTTAGCTTCCGCAATTCCGATTTGGAAAAAACGCTCTGGATGATTTTTTTTGAAATCATCAAATTTTAAGGAGCCTATTAAATCAGCACAAAGTGCAACTACATTTTCGTTTTTTTGACCTAATTCAGTCATTCCCGCACCAAAACCCGAACGAGTATCTTTACTTCCTGTATTTGTATATTTTTTCATTCTTTTAAATTCAAAGCTTTAAAATTTAATAATTGAAAGATTTTGAGTGGTAATTCAAAATTTGCAATTCAAAATTTAAAATTATTAATAGTCGGCTAAAGTGGATTGATTTTGCTCTAATGCATTTTCTAACTGTGCATCGTTAGGTGCTTTTCCATGCCATGCATGCGTGTGCATCATGTAATCAACGCCATTCCCCATTTCGGTATGTAATAATACGCAAACTGGTTTTCCTTTTCCAGTTTTGGATTTGGCTTCGTTCATTCCAGCTAGAATAGCCTCTAAATTGTTACCTTCTTTGATGTCAATTACATCCCAGTCAAAAGCTTCAAACTTAGCGCGAATACTTCCCATTGCTAGTACTTCATCAGTAGTTCCATCAATTTGTTTTCCGTTCAAATCAACAGTTGCGATTAAGTTGTCTACTTTTTTAGCAGAGGCATACATAATTGCTTCCCAGTTTTGACCTTCTTGTAATTCACCATCACCATGAAGTGTGTATACTAAATGACTGTCATTGTTTAGTTTTTTTGCTTGAGCAGCACCAATTGCAACAGATAACCCTTGTCCTAATGAACCCGATGCGATTCGAACTCCAGGTAAATTATCATGCGTAGTTGGGTGTCCTTGTAATCTCGTGTTGATTAAACGAAAAGTTGCTAATTCCGATACTGGAAAATACCCGCTTCTTGCTAAAACGCTGTAAAAAACAGGAGAGATGTGTCCGTTTGATAAAAAGAATAGATCTTCTCCAATTCCGTCCATATCAAATCCCTCTTTGCGCTCCATCAAGTTTTGGTATAAAGCGACTAGAAATTCAGTACAGCCTAATGATCCTCCAGGGTGTCCTGAATTTACAGCATGTACCATTCGAAGAATGTCTCTTCTTACTTGGATAGTTAAATCGTTTAATTGTTGTGTGTTAGGCTTCATTTTGTGTGTAAAAGTTAAACTATTGCAAATGTAATTTTTATTTTTTCGGAACACAAATGAATTGCAATTTAGTTATCAGTAAACAAGTTAAGTAATCCGCCTGCATTGGGAGGAGACTAGTAGTGACATTAGGTTTTACAGACTAAAATTTTTAAAATAGATTGCTAATTATTACCTTGCAACTATGTATGAACAATTGGCTAAAAGCATCGGAGAAAAAGTAGCATTGAGCACATCAGAAATGGAACTGTGTAAAACTTTTTTCATCCCTAAAAAGCTGCGTAAAAAGCAAACTTTATTATTAGAAGGCGACGTTTGTTCGTACAATGCTTTTATCGAGAAGGGGGTTTTGCGCTCTTATTCGACTGATGAAAAAGGTAATGAACATACCATGCAATTCGCTTTTGAAGGCTGGTGGATTAGTGATTTGTCAAGCTTTTTATTAGGAAGTGCCTCGACCTACACCATTGAAGCGATCGAGGATGCTGAGCTGTTATTGCTAACCTATAACGCAAGGGAAGAGCTGATGCAGCAGGTGCCTGTATTTGAACGCTATCAAAGAATATTGCTTCAAAATGCATTTATAGCTTTACAATCAAGAATTAACGGTGCATTGAATGCTTCTGCTGAAGAAAAATATATCAATCTCACCATTTCCTATCCGGACATCATTACTCGTGTGCCGCAACATATGATTGCTTCCTACCTTGGGCTAACTCCTGAAACACTTAGCAGGGTGCGCAAGCAAATTAACCTACGTAAATAAATACAGATCACTTTTCTTGATGTAGATCAATACCATTTCTTATTCCACGTCAAGGAGGTTTGGTAGTTGGTAGTTGTAGATTTGCCTTATCAAAATCATAAAAATGCAAAACGTAAAAACAATTGCCGTTATTGGAGCCTCTGACAAAAGAAATTTTGCTGTGCTAAATGAGCTAGCCACTCGTTACCAAATGTTATTATTTGATACTAATGAAAAAGCGCTGAACGAAATTTATCAAGCACTGCTCATTCAAAACCGATACGCTAAAATCGAACAAATGCCTTGTGCTGTCAATGCTAGTTGGGAGGCTGACATTATTATTCTTTCGGGTTTTTGTATCAATGATGCCGATACCGTTCAAAAAATTAAAAAGGTAGCTACTGCTAAAACGATTATCATCATGGAAAATGATGATGAGTTTACCAAATCTATCAATTACCAAGTGAGTTTTGATCTTATTTTTCCACATTCGAAGATAGTAGAAGTCATAAACATTAATAGTGATGATAGTCAGGAAAAGGAATTTCTTTTAGAGGGTCACGATTCAAGTGCGTTGGATACCGTTTCACACATTTTTGAAGGCATTGGTTTCAATACCTATGTTTCACAAATTAACTAGTGAGGTGTTTTACTGTTTCTAGTACAAACTTAAACTGCTTACTTATTTTAGAATGAGATTGAGATAGCGTTATTATTGGTGATGCAATGCAATAACGATTTTAAAATCAAAATCTCATTAATAACAGAAAAGCCTCAACATACCGTTGGGGCTTTTTGTGTCTGTATACCTTTTTTCAGGATATTTTATTTTTTAGGCTAGTCCAGCCACCTCCATTAAAAACATTTTGAAAGCCATTTGATTGCAGGATACCTTTTGCGGAAGCGCTTCGCATGCCTGAGGCACAACAGGTGATAATAACAGAATCTTTTTTAAATTTTGTTACCTGAGTATTTAATTCGTTCAAAGGGATGTTAATTGAGTTTTCAAGATGTCCTTGCTTGTATTCTTGAGGAGAACGAACATCTATAATAATGGCGCCTTGCTCAACTAATGCTACATAATTAGTGGCAGGGCCAATTCCGAAAATTTTTTTTATGAGGTTGATCATTGCTGCTTTTTATTTTGATTTTAGATAATTTACCTCAAGCCAGGATCCGCCATTGTAACACTCAATGCCATTTTGTGTAAGGAATTGTTGCGCTTGACCGCTGCGATTTCCTGAAGCGCAACACAAAATTAAGGGTGAGGCTAATTTTTTTATCTCTTCAAGTCGCTCTGGGATTTCATTTAGTGCAATGTTTATAGAATCTACCACATTGCCTCCCATGAATTCAGTATAGGAACGAACATCTATGATGGTTCCTTTATTTTCTTTAATTAATTTTTCTATTTCCATTTTAATTTAGATAGTTGTACAACAAACAGTTGTTTTTTTTACAAATTTAATACTGAAAATTTGAAAGGACAGTAACATTTGTTACAGACAGCATCGATTCATAGGAATTAATTGGATGATAATGTAGTGGAAGTGATAAAATGTACTAGCACTACTGATTATGTGATCGTAACTACATCAATCTTTTTGCTTTTGATCATCCATTTGCTGCAGTAGTCTTATAATTTTATCTAATTTATCAACTTCAATCGAATTTAGTTTGGATGTAAGTGCTTCGATCTCAAGTTTGGCATCAATATTCGTTTGATAATCAGCTTGCGCTTGCATTCTATCTCTTTCATTTTGTCTGTTTTGAGACATCATAATTATCGGTGCGGCATAGGCTGCTTGGGTCGAAAAAAGTAAGTTAAGTAAAATGAAAGGATAAACGTCCCAATGCTTAACATAGGCAACCATATTTAAGACCATCCACAAGGTTACGAGAATAGTTTGAATGATTATAAATCGCCAAGAACCCATTCCTTTTGCTACAGCATCGGCAAGGCGACTCCCAAATTCAAGTGTTTCAAAATGGCTTTGATGCCAGTTTTTTGTTTTGCTCATGATTCTATTTTTTAAGTTGTTTGTTGTTTTTGTTGCATTAGATGAACTAGATCCTGCATTATTTGCTGTCCTTCATCCCATAATCCCAAATTTGATGCTGCATTGATATGCCCTTTGTCACCTATATTAATAAAAGTGCTCTGCCATTTTTCTGCTAGAAACCTTGCTTTATCTAGTGTAATATAAGGGTCATTAGTACTAGTTATTAAAATTGAGGGGAACGGAAGCGGTTCAAGCGGTATTGGTGCAAAGTTCCAAGTTTCGGGAGGCGTATGATCACAAGAATCTACATCTGCAGGAGCGACTAATAATGCTCCTTTTACTTTTGGGTCATAGCGGTGTTTACTCCAATGGGTTATTAAAACTACCGCAAGACTGTGTGCGATTAATACTATTGGACCTTCTACCTGTGCAATTGCGCTATCAAGGCTATTGAGCCAATCTTGCAAGTCAGGTAAATACCAGTTTTTTTGATTCACTTTTTGCGTATTGGGCAGTTGTTCCAGCCAGTGATTTTGCCAATGTCCCGGAGATGAGTCACCTAATCCAGGAACTATTAATAAGGTGTGCGTCATTTTAATTTATCTTAGTAGAGAAAACAAGTTGTACAAAGCTACACAATAAGAGTCTCTATTTTAATATAATTTATGCTTTTACGTAGCTTATAAATCAATTTTTATTTGGCTTTAAGCCAATGCATAAATATTAGTTTTATCTTTGGTAAAAAAAGTTATGCGCTATTGTTATCCATTTATGTTTCTTCTTTTTGTTTTTACAATTTATAGTTGCAGTACAAAAAAAATAACCGATGTTTCCTATTTACCTTCCTCAAAATCGGCTGTTGCAGCTACACCTAAATTAAATGTTTTCGTACCGAGAAAAAGCAAGAAGGAATCTCCAATCTTGATTTTTGTACATGGTGGATATTGGAATAGTGGACGAAAAGGTACCTATGATTTAATGGGACGTAATTTTGCTCGAAAAGGAGTAGTCACCGTTATACCGGATTACACTTTGAGTCCCAATGCTAGTTACGATGAAATGACTGCTGAAATTGCAGCCGTGATCAAATGGGTACAAGAAAATGCTAAGGAATACAAAGGAAATCCTAAACAAATCTTTATTACTGGGCATTCTGCTGGAGGTCACTTAGCGGCTTTAGCGGTTATGAATCCTAAATATGGTATTGAAGCTAATGCAATTTCAGGAATTATACTGAATGATGCGGCTGGTTTAAATATGAAAGATTACTTAGAAAAAAATCCGCCAACCGAAGCCTATAATTATATAAGCACATGGACCACAAGTCCTGAAAAATGGAAAGATGCTTCTCCTATTTATTTTATAGATAAAAACACACCTCCATTTTTAATTTATGTTGGAGAGCAAACCTACGGTTCTATAAAAACAGCAAATAAACAGTTTTTAGAAGCTTTAAAGCCGTTTCAACCCAATGTAAGTCCGATTTACATCAATAAAAAGCATGTTCCAATGGTAACACAATATTTTTATCCGTGGAATGATCGTATTGATGAGGTGATTAAATTTATGGATATGCAAATTAATAAAAAGTAATAGCAGAAGGAGGTAGGGTAAATTTCTTTTGGGTTGTCTTACTTATAGATTGAGAATAAAAATGTTAATCTATAAAAAGATACAGTTATGAAAACGATACAATCCTTATTTCTAGTGTTAGCCTTTACTGTTATGACCACGGCCGAGGCGCAAACGACTAAAGTAAATGCTAAAACGCAAGTTGAAGTTAAAAACACTAATGCATATTATCAGCAAAAGGCGAGAGAAGATGCCCGAATAGAACAAGAATTTAGAGCTGAGAGTAAACGAGAAGAAAAGGTTTTTTGGAACCAACAAAAAGAGTATGAAAAGAATTTAAAGTCACAAGACAGGCGTGCCTACCGTGTGTATATTGAGGCCAAGAACGATGCGTATGCAAACCATTATCATACTTGCAATGGTAGTTGCCCTCATTCTGATTACTATTACCAGCAAGCGGGATTTTATTATTATGAGTACCATCAACCTCGATATAGCGGTACATCAACAAGAGCAACAATCAATACTAATATAGGAGTCAGTACTCCTGCAGTTAGATTGGGATTATAGAACGATAGAGCGGTACAATCGAGAGAAATCTGCTTGCATAGTTTGTGCAAGCAGATTTTTTTTGTTTAAAAGTAAATCAATTTAACACTTAGTATAAAAATAGAATTAAGCTTACTTGCTAATTCTTATATAAATTTTAGGCTGTTCTAATTTTCAAGTTGCCTAATTAAACTATCTTTGCCCACTGAAAAAAGCAATTATGAAGTTTGATTTATTACATAAAGACCCGCTATCTAAAGCTAGGGCAGGAAGCATTACTACAGATCATGGGGTGATAGAAACTCCAATTTTTATGCCAGTTGGAACGGTAGCCTCTGTAAAAGGAGTGCATCAACGAGAATTAAAAAACGATATCAACCCTGATATTATTTTAGGAAATACCTATCATTTGTATTTGCGTCCGCAAACTGAAACTTTAGAAAAAGCGGGTGGATTACATAAATTCATGAATTGGGATCGTAATATCTTGACAGATTCTGGAGGATATCAAGTGTATTCCCTATCGGCAAACAGAAAAATAAAAGAAGAGGGAGTTAAGTTTAAGTCTCATATAGATGGTTCTTACCACTTTTTCACACCCGAGAATGTAATGGAGATTCAGCGTACCATTGGTGCTGATATCATTATGGCTTTTGACGAATGCACGCCTTATCCATGCGACTACAATTATGCTAAGCGTTCTATGAAAATGACGCACCGCTGGTTAGACCGTTGTGTGAATCATTTAGAAAAAGTGCCGGTAAAGTATGGTTACGATCAAGCCTTTTTTCCAATCGTACAAGGAAGTTGTTACAAGGATTTACGTCAACAATCAGCTGAATATATCGCAAACTCCAACCAAGTTGGAAATGCAATTGGTGGACTTTCAGTAGGGGAACCTGCCGAGGAAATGTATGCTATGACTGAGGTAGTGTGCGAAATATTGCCTGAAGATAAGCCTCGTTATTTAATGGGTGTTGGAACTCCAATCAATATTTTAGAAAATATCGCGCTAGGTGTTGATATGTTTGATTGCGTGATGCCAACTCGAAATGCTAGAAACGGAATGTTATTTACCGCAAATGGTACGATTAACATCAAAAATAAAAAATGGGAAGATGATTTCTCTCCAATTGATGAAATGGGAATTACCTTCGTCGATACAGAGTATACGAAAGCGTATTTGCGCCATCTTTTTGCAGCCAATGAATTTTTAGGAAAGCAAATTGCAACCATACACAACCTTGGCTTTTATATGTGGTTGGTTCGTGAGGCTAGAAAACATATCTTAGCAGGAGATTTTAGACCATGGAAAGAGATGATGGTTAAAAACATGAACCAACGATTATAAAAAAAAATGTTTAAAGTTATTTTGTTCAAAGTTGATAAATGGTAGTGCTAAAGCATTGCATTTTAAAATTTGAACCTTGAGCTATTAAACCTCATACCTTACACTTTTTTATATGTTAACAATAATAGACCGGTACATCCTAAAGCGATACTTAGCCACATTTGCCGCTATGTTATTGATGTTTATCCCTATTGGGGTAATTATTGATGTTTCTGAGAAAATCAATTTCATGATTGAGAATAAAATTCCTTTTCTTGATATTGTAGTTTATTATTATCACTTTACCATTTATTTTGCGAACAGTCTATTTCCTATCTTTTTGTTTTTATCCATTATTTGGTTTACCTCCAAGCTAGCTAATAATACTGAAATCATTGCAATTTTAAGTTCAGGAATTTCATTTACACGGTTTTTAAGACCCTATTTAATTGGTGCTTCGATAATATCGGCTTTCGTTTTGCTGATGGGTTTTTATGTAGTTCCGGTATCTAGCGAAGGTTTTAATAATTTTAGGTATACCTATTTAAGAACCGGTGGAAAAGAACAAATGCGAGGTAAAAACACTGATGTATACCGACAAATTAACGATAATGAATTTCTCTATGTGAATAGCTTTAATGCGGAGTCGCAAGTGGCTTTTCAATTTGCTTTAGAGAAATTTGATAAAGAAAAATTAATTTCCAAAATTACGGCTAGCAGAATAAAATGGAATCCCAAAGACAGCACCTACACGATGTATGATTACACTAAAAGGACTGTGGGAGTACTTGGAGATAAAATCGAAAAAGCCGCAGAGAAAAAAACAAAGTTTAGTTTTGAATTGGAGGATTTAACACCAGTTATTTATATTGCTGAAACGCTAAGTTTAAACAAACTAATCACTTTTATTGATAAGGAAAAGGCTAGAGGTTCCTCGAATATCAACATTTATATGGTGGTGCTTTATAAAAAATTTAGTGTACCAATATCAGCATTTATTTTGACGATAATAGCGGTTTCAGTATCAGCCATGAAGCGAAGAGGAGGAATGGGAATGAATTTAACGATTGGTATTGCGGTGGCTTTTGGTTTTGTCTTTTTTGACAAAATTTTTGGTGTGCTAGCAGAAAAATCTACTTTTTCTCCCTTTTTAGCTGTTTGGTTTCCTAATTTTGCTTTTGGAATACTAGCGATATTTTTACTACGCAATGCAAAACGATAATCTCAAGAGTTATTTAAACCTACATTTAATTGTATTTATTTGGGGTTTTACGGCGATATTAGGTGCGTTAATTACCATTAGTGCCGATGCTATCGTTTGGTACAGAATGCTTTTTGCGGCATTGTTTTTAGGATTTTTTCTTCTGTTTAAAAAGAAACCTTTTCGCATTCCAATTCGCTCTTTTTTGAAACTAATCTTTGTTGGATTACTAATTGCGTTGCATTGGCTTTTCTTTTTTCATGCTATTCATGTTTCTAATGTATCGATAACTTTATCTGTTTTTTCACTAGGAGCTTTTTTTGCTTCCATCTTAGAGCCATTGTTCTATGGCAGGAAAGTACTGTGGTATGAGGTTTTTTTTGGGCTAATTATAATTGCAGGCCTCGCCTTAATTATGAATGTTGAGGTTAGCTATTTTGCGGGAATGCTCTATGCTCTTGTATCCATTATTTTAGGTGTTTTGTTTACTTTGATGAATGGTAAATTAATTGAGAAACACGATTCAGCTATTATTGCATTCTACGAATTTTTAGCGGGAGTGTTCTTCATAACTATCTATTACTTGTTTCAAGGGAAATTTTCGGTATCTTTTTTCCAGCTAACATTCAATAACTGGATGCTTCTTTTAATCTTGGCGTCAGTTTGTACTGCCTATGCTTTTACTGCTTCTGTGAAAGTAATGGAAAAATTAAGCCCGTATACCGTTATGTTGACTACTAATTTGGAACCCGTTTATGGAATTGTTTTAGCTTATTTTATCATTGGAGGAAAAGAGAAAATGAGTGCCTCTTTTTATATTGGAGCTATAATTATTATAATCACCGTAATTTTAAACGGAGTCATAAAGCATCGACAGAAGAAAGCTTTAAATCGAGTGCAGCAATAACTATCGATCTAAAATTCAAAACGCTTTAAGTACCCTTATTCAGCTATTAGACCAAGCGTCAATTTTTGAAATAAATGTGTCAAGTTTTACTAATTAAATACGTATACCATGCAAAAACATTTGCGACTTAACGAATATAAAGTACTGTTTTACAGACTCTCACTTGCGTATTTGTTTTACTTTATTGCCCGAGTATTGTTTTATTTATACAATGCAGACTTGTTGCGGGTAGAGTCTTTCTCTGATTTTATGGCATTGAGTTATTATGGATTAGCATTTGATACTACGGCAATCCTTTATGTAAATTTGTTATTTATTGTTTTCTCTACGCTTCCGTTGTGGAAAAACACGAATAGAGGTTATCAAAAATTTCTTTTTTATTTTTACTTTGTTACTAATTTACTGATCTATGCGACTAATTTTATAGATTTTATATATTACAAATTTACCTTTGCAAGAACAACGATTGTAGCCTTAGATGTAATCAAGCATGAAACTAACAAGTCTAAATTGTTTTTAAACTTTCTTTTTGAGTATTGGCATGTTTTTATTTTGTTTGTCATAAGCGCTATTTTATGGATTTATTTGTACAAAAAAGTTACCGTTAAAAGCTTTAAGCCTGTCAAAATCATATCTTATTTTGGTTTCTCAATAATTGGTTTTTTAGTTATTGCGCTATTAACCATTGGAGGAATTCGTGGAGGTGATTTTAAGAAGTCGACTCGTCCAATTAATTTATTAGATGCCAGTCGTCATGTAAAAAACATCGTGCAGTCCGACCTAGTTTTAAATACACCTTTTGCCATTTTCAGGACGTTATTCACTAATGGTTTTGCAAAAGTTAAATACGAAGGAGTGAATCAAAAGGTTATTAATAGTTTGGTACAACCAATAAAAACCTATAATAATAACCCAAAAACTAAACCGAACATTGTTGTTTTTATTATCGAAAGTTATGGACGAGAATACATAGGAGCTTTCAATAAAGATAGCAATATATCCAATTATCAAAGTCATGCTCCGTTTATAGATTCCTTAGCGCAGCATAGTATGATTTTTACAAATGCGTATGCTAATGGTAGACAGTCTATTCATGGGATGTCATCTGTACTTGGGGGAATACCTTCGTTTAAGGATGCGTTTACTTCTTCGCCGTATCCGAAACAAAAGATTGAGTCCTTAGTCTCAACGCTCAAGGGTGAAGGCTATGACACCTCATTTTTTCATGGAGCTGCTAATGGATCAATGGGATTTTTGGGCTTTAGTAAAATTTTAGGGATTGATCATTATTATGGAAGAACTGAGTTTAATGATGATTCACAGTTCGATGGCTTTTGGGGTATTTGGGATGAGCCTTTTTTACAGTACATGGAAAAAACATTAGATAAAAAGAAAACACCTTTTTTCGCTTCTGTTTTTACGGTTTCTTCGCACGAGCCGTATAACATTCCTCAAAAATACACGAGCCGCTTTAAAGAAGGTGGCGTTCCCATTCATAAATGTGTTGAATATACTGATTTCGCTCTGAAACGTTTTTTTGCGGAAGCGAAGAAAAAGCCATGGTTTGAGAACACTATTTTTGTTTTGGTAGCGGATCACTGCAACCAAATTTTCTATGATGAATATCAAAAACCAATGAATAGATATGCAGTTCCTATCCTAATATATAAGCCTGATAGTAAATATGTAGGTGTAGATAACGACTGGGCACAACAAATAGATATTTATCCAACTTTGCTAGACATGATTGGGTACGACAAGCCTTTTAGAAGCTGGGGTCGCAGTTTGCTTGATAAAAAATCAAGTCAGCCATTTGTAATTAATTCTACGGGAACTATTTATCAGTTTGCAAAAGGCAATTATATCTGTACTTTTGATGGTAAAAATGTAATTGGGTTTTATGATAAAAATGATAAAGCACTCAAGTTTAATTTGATTAAAAATCGAAATGCCGAAATGAATCAAATTGAATTGCATTGCAAGGCATTTATCGAAGACTATATGAATAGAGTAATGGATAAAAAACTCACAACCAACTAATAATCGTTTTTTTAGGTAATAGAGGTTGGTTTTTAGTACTTTGGACCTTGTTTATAGTGCTTTTAGTATAATGTAAGCTACTCTATTTGGTTTAAATAAGGGTAGCCTTAAGTATCAGTTTATAGTTAAATTAAAAATAAAGGGTTGCAAACGATTTAAAATTTTATATTTGCAGTTCCGAATAAAACAAACAAAACGCACAGATCCTATGGAATATTTAGATTTTGAGCTTCCAATAAAAGAGTTAGAAGAGCAATTAGATAAGTGTCTAGTTATTGGACAAGAATCAGATGTTGATGTTACAAATACGTGTAAGCAAATCAACAAGAAGTTAATTGAAACCAAGAAAACTATTTATAAAAACTTGACAGCATGGCAACGTGTTCAACTGTCTAGACATCCTAACAGGCCGTATACCTTAGATCATATCAATGCGCTTTTTGGAGAAACGTACCTTGAACTTCACGGGGATAGAGGTTTCAAAGATGACAAAGCAATGATCGGTGGTTTAGGAAAAATAGGAGGTCAGTCTTTTATGATTATTGGACAACAAAAGGGGTACAATACTAAGACTCGCCAATATCGTAATTTTGGTATGGCTAATCCTGAAGGATACCGCAAAGCTTTGCGTTTAATGAAAATGGCAGAGAAATTTGGTATACCTGTAGTCACCTTAATTGATACTCCTGGTGCTTATCCTGGACTAGAAGCTGAGGAGCGTGGACAAGGAGAAGCAATTGCAAGAAATATTTTTGAGATGGTGCGTTTGCAAGTGCCAATCATTACCATAATTGTAGGTGAAGGTGCTTCTGGTGGAGCTTTAGGAATAGGAGTTGGAGATCGTGTGTACATGTTAGAAAACACTTGGTATTCAGTTATTTCTCCGGAATCTTGTTCTTCTATTTTGTGGAAAAGTTGGGAGTACAAAGAGCAAGCTGCCGAAGCTTTGAAATTGACTTCTGCCGACATGAAAAAACAAAAATTAATTGACGATATTATACCAGAACCATTAGGTGGAGCGCATTACGACAGAGCCACTACCTTTAAAACTGTTGAGCAATATATTTTAAAAGCGTATGATGAATTAAAAGATTTATCAACAGCTGATTTAATAGCTCAAAGAATGGATAAATACACTAAAATGGGTGAGTTTAAAGAATAATCATTCAAAACAGAAGATACAATCCGAAGCCTCGCCGTTTCGGATTTTTTTTTGGTTATGAACAAAAAAACAATACTTATAAACAATATTTTGTAATAACTCAACACTGATTTTTTTTAATTTTGTGTTACTTTCGCTCTATGGAAAACTTCAAAAATATAAATCCGGTTAAGGTAGATAAGTCTACGATTATAAGCCTTGAAAAAGGAAAATTACAACCTCAAGCTATCGAGCTAGAAGAAGCCGTTTTAGGTGCCATGATGATTGATAAAAAGGGTGTTGATGATGTAATTGATATTCTGCAACCAGATGCTTTTTACAAGGAAGCACACAAGCATATTTTTGAAGCGATTGTGCAATTATTTACAGATACACAGCCAATTGATTTATTGACAGTTTCCGCACAATTAAAAAAGAATGCAAAATTAGAATTAGCTGGAGGTGACTTTTATTTGATTCAGCTAACACAAAAAATATCTTCATCTGCCCATATTGAATTCCACTCGCGTATCATATTACAAAAGTTTATTCAAAGAAGTTTAATCCGAATTTCATCTGAAATTATCGAAGATTCCTATGACGAAACTACAGATGTATTTGATTTGTTGGATAAAGCAGAATCCAAATTGTATGAAGTAACGCAAGGAAATATCAAGCGTAGTTCAGAAACGGCTCAAAGTTTAGTTTTACAAGCTAAAAAACGAATCGAGGAAATTGCAGGACAAGAAGGTTTAAGTGGTGTTGCAACCGGTTTCGATAAATTAGATAAATTAACCTCAGGATGGCAACCTAGTGATTTGATCATTATTGCGGCCAGACCTGCAATGGGAAAAACTGCATTCGTACTTTCTATGGCTAGAAATATGGCCATAGATTTTAATATGCCTGTAGCTTTGTTTTCTCTAGAGATGGCATCAGTACAACTTATAACACGTTTGATTTCATCAGAGACCGGACTGTCTTCAGAGAAATTGCGTACCGGTAAACTAGAAAAGCACGAATGGGAGCAATTGAGTACTAAAGTAAAAAATTTAGAAAAAGCACCCCTTTTTATTGATGATACGCCGTCTCTCTCTATATTTGATTTACGTGCTAAAGCCAGACGTTTAGTTTCTCAGCATGGAATTAGAATTATAATTGTCGATTATCTACAGTTGATGACAGCCGGAGGAAATAGTAAAGGTGGTGGAAATAGAGAGCAAGAGATTTCGACTATTTCGCGAAATCTAAAAGCGTTAGCCAAAGAACTTAATGTGCCTGTAATCGCACTTTCGCAGTTGTCTCGTGCCGTTGAAACCCGTGGATCTAGTAAACGACCTTTGCTATCTGACCTTCGTGAATCTGGAGCTATTGAGCAAGATGCCGATATTGTTTCCTTTTTATACCGTCCTGAATATTATAAAATAGATGAATGGGATGATGATGAAGCTTCGCCTACTGCCGGGCAAGCTGAAATAATGATTGCTAAACACCGTAACGGAAGTATCGAAAATGTTCGATTGAAGTTTATTGGTCACCTGGGTAAGTTTGATAACTTAGATGATTATGGTAGTAGCTTTGATGATTTACCCTCTTCAATGAATCAAGACGAAAGCGCATTTATTACCAAAAACTTACCTTCGGCTCATGATGCATTTGGAAGTAATTTTAATGATGATGAGGATGATGACGAAATGCCATTTTAATAATTTCGTTTATGATTATCAAATGTTTACCTGTTGTGTTAGTAATTTAGTTCGATAAAAGGGTTATGAAAAGTTATATTTTTGTAGTTTAGCCTTACCTACTGTTTAATTTTTAAAGACTAACCAACAAAACCAAAAAAATGGCAGAAGAAAATATACCACAAAATGTAGCAGTACCTTTAAAAACTGCTAAACAATGGA
>NZ_JAQWTM010000195.1 GCF_029242675.1 Flavobacterium sp. | reverse complement strand
ATGTTTCAATAGTTCCTCTAGTCCACCTATTTCTTTGAGAGATAAAAATTTTATAACTGTCGGGAGCTTCTGTCCAGCATAAAGGATCAGGAATATAGGCTACTTTATATTTCACTTTTTTCTCTTCCATGTACCGTCTCATTCTAACGATAATTTCCATGTCTTCGCCTACCGTTTTTGTGTCATATCCTCCAACTTCTAATGCTATTTTTTTATCAAATAGACCAAAAGCACCAGAAATAACAAGTAACCCGTTCAATCGACTCCAAGCCATACGGCCTAATAAAAAAGCTCTAAGGTATTCTAAAATTTGTCCTTGTACAATAGCATTTTTCGGGAAATTGACGTCAATAAGTTTACCATCTTTGATGGTGCAGGAATTAGCAATTCTAATCACTCCACCTGCTGCAATTACTTTTTTGTCGGTAGATTCAAGAAACGGTTTTACCAGTTTTTGTAACGCATCTTCAAGTAATAAACAGTCAACGTCGATGCAAGCTACATATTTATTAGTGCTAATATTTAGTCCCATATTTAAGGCATCTGCTTTTCCTCCATTTTCCTTGTCTACTATGATTAATTTTTCGAAAGCAGGATTTGTAGATTTAAAAATTCCCTCGCGTAATGGTTTTGTTGGTATTTGATTGTTAATTTCGTAATCTATTTTTACTAGATCGTAAGCTTCAATTAATTTTTGGAGACTATCATCTTTGCTACCATCATTTACAATTATAACATCATAGTTTACATAATGACACGATAATAGCGATCGTACATTCTCAACTATATTTAAGGTTTCATTGTAAGCAGGTGCAATAATGGAAATAGATGGTGAGATACTAGATTTCATTATTTCGCCATAATTGACAAATCGGTTTTTTTTCATATAATCTACAGTCTCAAATCCGGAAATGATAGCTAGGATGATATAGGATGATATCGCTAAAAAAGCAAATGTGAAAAAGATATATTCTAAAAAATTTATGATAAATTCAGGTAGTGTTGATGTCATAATTAGCCAGCTTTAGTTAAGTCTAAACCTTCGTACTGCTCGTCCTTTTTGCGATTGATATGTATCGTGTAAGTATCTTCTGGATCAATAGAGTGCATTATTAATTCTGCAGACTGTTTAATCTCGTAATTGTGATGATTTATAAATTCGGATACAAATGCGATGTCTTCGTTTGTAAACATTTTTTCACCCATTTTTAAAATGGCGATTATTTCCTCAGTGCTTCGATTAATACTATCTTTTTTCAAAATAGCAGTTGCTTCATGAAACCCGAGTGGTGAAACCAATTCAATAGCCTCAATTCGGATAGCTATGTTGGGATGATTAAATAATTGTATTACCTGTTCTTTAATTTCGTATTGGTTAAATATTTTTGCTAGTTTTAACGTAAACGAAATTACGGACTCATTCGAGGATTGTAACCAATTTGTTAAATCAGGTAGGTTCAAACTATTTTTTCGTTGTAAAACTTCTAACAATTGGATTTGATCCCATTCCGATAATTGAGTTTGGAGAATATCTAGAAAACTAAGTCCATCAAAAGAAAAAAGTTTAACTAAATAAAATTGGATTTCTCTTCGTACCTCTTTTTTTGGATGATTGATATGAACTATTATTTTCTCATGAACTTCTTTAATGTCAAATTGTGCTAGTTCACTTATTCCATTTGCTATTACGCTCCATTTTTTACTATTTAATTTAGCTTCTGCTTCTCCTATAAAATTTAAATTATAATATAGTTTTTGAATAGCATCAGCAGTTTCGCCCGAAATTTCATTTCTAAGTTTTAATAACGTTTTAATTATGATTCGTTTCTTAAGACGATTTTTGGCACATTTTTTTAAATAAGTAATTATTTGTTGTTGTTGAAGGCTTAGCTCGTCGCCTTCTTCTCCTGCATATAAGTACTCTATTAAATCAGATTCATATTTTTTTTGATAGGTGTTGATAATTCTGCCTTTGTTGCGCAATCGAGCTCTCACATATTTTAAGTATCCAATCAGAACAACTACCGCTAATAATAAGATAGCACTTATTAACCATGAAATCTGTATGATTGCAGGGCTACTATGAAAGTAGTCAAATAGATATTGGGTATAGTTAGTAGTCATGTGATAAAGTGCTAAGAGTTATCGTAATAATCTTTTTGCTCTAATAATTAACTCGTTGGGGCTAAATGGTTTACTCATGAAATCAGTTGCTCCTAAATTAAAGGCATTAACCACCATTTCCTCTTGGCCAGCAGATGAAAAAACTACGATGGGCGTCGAAGAGTTCAATTTATTTCGAACATGACTAATTAATTCTAAACCACTTACAAAAGGCATCATTATGTCAGTAAGAATCATATCAGGATTATGCTCTTCAATGAGATTAATGGCTTCCTTGCCATTTACTGCAATAAGTAATTTATAGCCTTCTTTTTCTAATTTAAATTTCAATAACAACGAAAGAATGGAGTTGTCCTCGGCTAAAACAATTTTTTTTGAATTTGTCATTATTAGGTTATTAAAGTGTTAGATTTTGGGATTTAACGCATATCAAATATATTATATTTTTGTTTACAAATTCGATAAAGTGTTCAAAAAACACGATTAAATGCATAAAAACAGTATAAAATAAGTTTATTATTACAAAATAATTTTTAAATACAAACGATTCAATACGTTATTGATTTAGTTTTAAAATAGTTTTGGAAATGTTAGACTAATTGTTTGCTTTCAGAGTCAAAAGTGTTTAAAGTTTTTAAAACCCTTCAAATACGCCAAGACCAAATAAAGCAAAATCATATTTTACGGGATCCGCAGGGTCTAGAATCCGCAATTGACAATCGAGCTCCGCTAGTGCCTTTCCGTCATTTTGTTTCCGAGTTAATAGCCCAAGTTTACGGGCTACATTACCTGAATGAACATCCAAAGGGCAGGAGAGTGCCGCAGTTGAGATGCTGTCCCAAATGCCCAAGTCGACTCCTTTTTTGTCATTGCGTACCATCCAACGCAAGTACATGTTAATGCGCTTTGCTGCTGAATTATTCAAGGGATCGGATACGTGTTTTTGTGTGCGTTGTTGGTGCGGAATTTCAAAAAACATCTTTTTAAATTCAGATATACTTCGCTGCATTGAAGTTGGATCTTGATTTTTTGAAAAAGCAGCTTCTAGTCCGCCGTGCATGGTATAAATATGTTTTAAAGAACTGATAAACTGTATGAAATCAGCACCATTAAAAGTGCGGTGTACAAACTGGTCTAAGCGCTCCAATTGAGTGTCAGAGTGGGACATGACAAAATCATAGGGAGCATTTCCCATGAGATCGACCATTTTTTTTGAGTTTTTTATTATCATGGTTCGGTTTCCCCATGCTATGGTAGCACTCAGGAAACCAGCGATTTCAATATCTTCTTTTTTGGTGAAAAGATGCGGAATTTGAATTGGATCACTTTCGATAAAATCGAAGGTGTTGTATTGTTCTACTTTTTGATCTAGAAAGTCTTTCAGTTCAATTTGATTCATCTTTTGAAAACGGAGTTTCTGTTAAATAGAATTGTTGTTCTAGGAACATTTTTTAGCCCAGATAGGAACGGCATCTCCCGATTTTAAAAAACAAGGCCTTTTCGGCCGTAGTTTTTATGATCGGGAATACAGTGGATGGCTGGAAAAAGCTCCTAATTATTGACCAAGCCGTCCACCATTACTAATTTTCTATCGGCCATATTTGCCAGCTCTTCATTGTGAGTTACAATGACAAAAGTTTGTCCCAACTCATCCCTTAATTTAAAAAAGAGTTGGTGAAGGTTCTCAGCTGACGCGGTGTCAAGATTCCCTGATGGTTCATCAGCAAATATAATGGCAGGTTTATTAATTAAGGCTCTTGCAACAGCCACGCGCTGCTGTTCCCCGCCCGAGAGTTCGTTTGGCTTATGGTTAATGCGATGTGATAATCCTAGGTATTCTAACAGTTTTTTAGCTTCGGTTTCAGTTTCCTGTTTGGATTTATTAGCTATAAAAGCGGGAATACATACATTCTCTAAAGCGGTGAATTCAGGCAGTAATTGATGAAACTGAAAAATGAAACCCAAATTCAGATTTCTAAATTTTGACAAAGTCTTGTCGTTCATTGACAAAATATCTTCGCCGTTTATTTTTAGTTCGATACCTTCAACTGAACTTGGTTTGTCTAGCGTACCTAAAATTTGAAGTAAAGTGGTTTTCCCAGCACCTGAAGCGCCTACAATCGAGACAATTTCGCCAGCTTTAATATGTAAGTCAACCCCTTTTAAAACCTGAAGTTGATCGTAATATTTATGTATATTTTTTGCGTGTATCATTTTTGCTATTTTTACAAAGAAACAAAGATTTTAGTGATTATTTAAAAGTTTTTCCTCCCACAACCCATAAAATTTAGTTAATCAATTCCTGCTATACTGCTATTAAATTGTAAATTTGAGCGAAGACGCAGGTGCACTTTTGTGCCAACGGCAGTCCTACATTAAAAACACAAAAGACAATATAAAATGGATTTACACGAAGGTTTAGAAGTCGCTACTTTAGCAGGAGGATGTTTTTGGTGCACCGAAGCTGTTTTTTTAGAGTTAAAAGGAGTGCATAGCGTGGTTTCAGGTTACATAGGAGGTGAGGTTGAAAATCCAACCTATGCAGCAATTTGCAAAGGAGATACCGGTCATGCAGAAGCCATAAGAATAACGTTTGATCTTAAAGTTATTTCTTTCGGCACACTTTTAGAATTGTTTTTTGCCACGCACGATCCTACAACTTTAAATCGTCAAGGAAACGATGTGGGAACGCAATATAGGTCGGAGATTTTCTATCACAGTCAACTTCAAAAAGAAATAGCGCAAGCCTACATGGGCCTATTGGCTCAAGAAAACGTATTTGAAAAACCCGTAGTAACGAAATTATCAGCGGTATCTAAATTTTATGAAGCCGAGGGTTACCATCAAAATTATTATAACCAAAACAAAATGCAAGGCTATTGCTCCTACGTAATAACACCTAAGATCGAAAAGGTCTATAAAGTATTTCCTGAGTTGTTGCGATAGTAGTTTTTGGCATTAGATTTGTTTATTATTGGTAAAAACTAAAAAGTATGATCGAAGAAGCCAAAATTGCAGAGACCAACAATAAAACGCGAAACCTAATTTTAGGAATTCTTTTTGACGGTATCGGTATGCTGTCCTTTACCATTCCGGCAATAGGGGAGTTTTCGGATGTCGTTTGGGCGCCAATTGCAGGATATTTAATGACAACGATGTATAAAGGGACAATTGGTAAAATAGGAGGAGTGATCACATTCCTAGAAGAGTTGTTTCCTTTTACTGATTTTATCCCATCGTTTACTTTGACCTGGGTTTACAATTACTTTATTAA
>NZ_JAQWTM010000185.1 GCF_029242675.1 Flavobacterium sp. | reverse complement strand
AGTAACATATCTCCAAACTCTTGGAGGAAACGCGATATATACAGAAAACTACATTGGATTTACTGATGATAGAAACCCTTTTATTGTCTTCATGAATGATTTTGTTATACAGATTTACGAGAATGAAGACGCAATAAAATTTCTACCTTTCCATGGACTAAATGTACAAGAAACCTTTGTCACTGCTATAAATATCAATGAAAAATCTTTTGATTTCAAAATATTTAATAATGCAGAAAGAAAGGCTTTTCTCAATACGGTGATCGTAAATGAAAAGGTTAAGAAAACAATACAATACTACCGAGACATGTTCGATATGTTCTGGAGAAAGCTATTTGGTGTCGACGCTCCGGTGCTTCAAAAAGAAAGGTATATTCAGAGCCTTATTAATGGTGATGACAATAACTTAATTAAATACTCAAAACAGCAGGTTTTCGAATTTACCGTAGCTTATATGGCTAAACTTTTCAATGTTACCAAATAATTGCATATAACACTATATAGATAGCCGAGGTGAATAATCCTCGGTTTTTTTATGCCCATATTTTTTCATCCTCAAAGCACATTTATTTTTCCTCTGCAAAGTCCAAGGCTCATAAAAGAGCTTTGATTGGATGCTTTAATCAAGAATATTGAAGAAAATGCCTCTCACAGCCTATTTCAATATTTTCTTCAATACTCTTTCCGTGGCTTCCTTAGCCACTTATTTACACAAGAGATAAGTAGGTACCTGCAAGGGTGCAGGTTTTGTAATCACATAGACCATTTACACAAAGTCATTTTCATTACTTCCAATTCATTTTTTTTTATCCAAGAGCCAGTATGCTGATTTGTTCTATTTCAAGAGCAAAGGTATTTCCGTGTTCTTAACACAGCAAAAAGGTCATGCCCTCCGGGTTTGCAAAATAATCTCCACCCATTCGGGTCGTATTTTTTTGTCAAAACCTTGTTGCTGCTAAACCCGAACCTTTTATGCTCGTGAAACGAAACAAAGCATACTCCGGCTCTTTAAACGAATAAAAAAAATGTCAGAAATGGAAAATATAAACATTGGAAATGGTAAAAAAGAGAAACGAAACTTCAGCACCACCTCTCATTACCGAATAAATTTTAAAAAATAAAAATCAGAACAAATTTAATAACGCAAAAAAGTAGAAATCATGAACATCACAGGAAGACTAACAAGGGATGCGGAAGTACGCACAACGTCACAGGACAAACAAGTAGTAAACTTTTCAGTAGCAATAAACGACAGCTACCGTAACAAGCAGGGCGAACGCATCGAGCAAACAACCTATTTCGACTGCTCTTATTGGATAACCCCAAATGTAGCCAAGCTACTCACAAAAGGCACTTTGGTAGAACTATCGGGAAGAGTAAGCACAAGGGCGTGGGCAGGTAATGACGGAGAATTAAGAGCAGGACTGAATTTCCATACTTCGCAAATCAAACTTCACGGAAGTAGCAGAAAAACTGAAACCGTACAGGCTACTGCACAAACTGAAAATAACAAGGTTACAGCACAGGAAACAGAGGATGACCTCCCATTCTAACAACGAGTATTTAATCATTTTTCAAACTATAAATTTTAAACATTATGGCACATAATATCAATTTCAACGAGAGAACAGGACGTTATTCATTTTTTAGCGTACAACAAAAAGCGTGGCACGGATTAGGTCAAATCGTGGAGCAATACCCAACAAGCGAAGAAGCTATCAGACACGCAGGGTTAGATTATGAAGTCGTAAAATCTCCACTATTTACCAAATGTTCGGGCATTATCGAAACAACTAACGGCATAGAGATAGGCAGTAATGAATTGGAAGTTCCTACCTATTTCGCCAACATACGCACCGATAACAATGCAGTATTGGGAGTAGTCGGCAAGGATTACCACATTGTACAAAACCGTGAAGCCTTCAATTTCTTTGATGCTATTGTAGGCGGTGGCGAGGGTATTCTGTACGAAACCGCAGGAGCATTAGGCAACGGAGAACGCATATTTATTACAGCCAAATTACCCGACTATATCCGTGTAGGTAAAGGCGATGATGTAACAGAAAAGTACATTTTCTTGACCACTTCCCACGATGGTAGCGGAAGTATCACAGCCGCATT
>NZ_JAQWTM010000166.1 GCF_029242675.1 Flavobacterium sp. | reverse complement strand
AACTAGTAGATAGTTTTCTTTTAATAACTTTAAAAATAAATACAATGAAGTACAGATCAACGATAGCGCTAAACCGAATTTTGCTTTGTGGATTGTTACTTGGGGCTATGTCAAGTGGATATGCTCAGGAAGAATTTAATTCTAAATCGAAAGTAGTACCTGCTAAAGAAAAACCTGTAAAACCAAGAGTGGTGGGGAAACCAATTCCGGATCCGCCAAAAATTAAGCCTTATGTAGCTGATCCGATACCTAAAAATGATTTTAAAATGCCCAAAAGTGAAGCCATTGTAGCCACTGAAGTGTACAGAAGAGATCAAGATTTAGGAATTTATAAGTCGGCTTCATCCACTGCTAAAGTTCGATTTAGAGATGGAGCTTATTTAGATGGTGATAAAATCAGAGTTACTTTTAATGATATCGTGGTGGACTATGATGCACTATTAGATGGAACCTATAAAGAATTTGAAGTTAAATTGGTAAAAGGTGTAAATAGAATTGTTTTTGAAGCTCTAAACGAAGGCTTTGCACCACCTAATACAGCTGAATTTCAAGTTTTTGACGACAAAGGAGCGCTGATTTTGTCTAATCAATGGAATATTGGTACAGGATATATCGCGACTATAATTATTGAAAAGCCCTAAGTAGCGGAACATTTCAACTGGAATAATAACTATTTTACATCATTTTTTTTAAAAAAATAATTAGATGTAAAATAGCTATTTTTTTATATACCATAAATCAATATGGCGCATAAGGTTAAAATTTTTTTAATGTTTGGAGTGCTTTTAGTTTCTAAAACTAAAGCTTGGTATATTTGTTGCATATAGTTTAGGAAGAAAGATTTAGTATATGAAACAGGTTTTTTTGCTTTTTATGATGTGCGTTGCAGCTAATGGCTATTCTCAAATGGAGTTTGGCAAAAAATTCAAGTCCATTCCTCCTGTTGATATGGGGATTAAAACTAAGAAAGTAGCTCCCTTACCGACAACCAAACCCGATATTTTAGCACCTGATTTGTTTAAAAAACCAGAATTAAAGTTACCGAGTACTGATTTTAAAATAGGAGATCCTGATCCTATTTCGATGACACGTACCAATGATTTCATAAATCCTGGTGATGCCGTTAGAGACAAGATGAATATAATTATTGATAAAGCTTTAGTTAAAGAAGGCCTCAAAGAAGATACTTCCTATTTAAACTTAAAAGATTTGGATTTTGGCGTAATCACCACTAAATCTGCAGGATTAGTGATTAGAGTGCGTGATTATGGCGCTATAGATGGCGACTTAATTAAGGCAACCATGATCCACAATTACAAAAGCACTGTTTTAGCACCTAGTTTATATTTAGATAGTACTTTTAAAGAGATTAAAGTCGAGTTGCAAAAGGGAATCAATGATTTAGAATTACAAGCCTTAAATCGCGGTACGCTAGGAGGAAATACAGGTGCATTCTACATATATGATGCAGAGGGTAATTTATTACTGTCTGATTTATGGAATAATTTTGATACCGGTGTTAAATCTAAATTCAAATTTATAAAAGAGTAAACGGGGTCTAGATTTTGACTTGACTCCAGTTTTCACCTGATTTTATTCTGCTGATTTGCATTTCGCTTACGCCAAATTGTTTCGCAATCATTTTCATTCTGGTTTTTTGATCGGGTCTTGCTAGCATTTTTTTAATTAGCATTACCTTAGTAACAGTCAATTTACGACCATCTGCCTTCCGGTTGTGTTCGATTAAATTTAATTTCGCTTGTTTTACAAAAGGACTGGCTTTACTGTGTTCAATCATTTCTGCTCTTGTAGCCCATTTCAAATTTCTATAATCGTCATTATCGCGAACTCTATCTAAATGTAAAACGTAAGTTTGGTCTTCGCTCGTTTTTGGAACAAAAAATTCTGCAACAAGTTTCGATACGAAACGGTGTTTCGTTTTAATTTTACCATCTACGTTTAAGGTATAGCGAAACATTTTATATCCGTCGCTATTTCCTCCCCTAAGTATTCGACCAAAAGTAATATCATCTACAAAACTCATGAGTCGTCCTTTATTTGAAACCGCGTAACGCAGTCTCAGTTTGTCCTCCACTATAATTTCTCTAAATTCTTCGTTAGGATAAATCCTTATTCGTTTCATTTCTTCTAGTTTCATAGTACGAATTTATTTGTTTTGGTTTCCTACATGAATTACCGCCACTCTAGCCTAAGGGCTTAGTAGTAGTTGTTGTATTGCAGGTTTGTGGTATTACAATCGTAAAAATAGTGAAAATAGATGAATCTGAAAAAAAACGGGTTTTTTTCAGATTCAATCTAGTAATTTATGCTACAAAATCTACTTTTTGTAAACCTTTTCAATAGGGATTTGATGGCTAAAACAGTAGATTTGTTTTTGGATTAGTATTTTCTACTGTACAACTTCACAAAAAAGAAAGTTGCGGTACATTTTTTTCCTGCAGCCAATGAATTAAAAAGGATTGGCTGTTACTTTAAATTTCATATCAGCCTTTATGCTGATATCTTGTGCTAAGGTTTCTTTTGTGACTGCTTTGGTCCTGATTTTGTAGGAAGATGCTTTGATATACTTGTCTAATTTAGCTTTACTAGGGATTAAATCAATCGAGCTAGTTGTTGCATTGATGTCTTCCAGATAGGCTAATTCGATTTCGTCATTGGCATCAGTTGAAATATATAAAGTAACTGATTTTAAAAAACTGAATGACTTATCTGTTGGATTGGTGATTGTCAGTTTTAGAGAGGTTAAGGCAACGTCTTTAACTAAATCGGCTTTGGTGTTGTTATTTTCAAAAGTAGAACTGGAGTTAGTTGTTACTTCGGGAGTAACTACACTAAAAGCAGTCCCAAGTGGAAAACCACTTGCGATTTTAAAAGTGGTTTGATTGTCTACAGAGAAGGTCAGTAGATCGTCTATCACATTACAAGAGCTTAAAAAAAGTGTTAAAAGGATTAAAGGCAAATAAATTTTTGTTTTCATGTAAGTATTAATTTTTTGTTTTAAAAAAATGGGTTTTGGTTAAAGATACGTAAATTTAATTATTGTGGTTTTTTAGCTTGTGCGGGAAGGCTGTTATACAGTGCCGAAATAAAACTAATATTTTTCAAAAATCAATTTTTCAATTCAAAATATAAAAAGTATTTTTGCGCATGCAACACAACGTACTTATTTTAGATTTCGGATCGCAATACACACAGCTTATTGCGCGTAGAGTTCGCGAATTAAATATATTCTGCGAAATTTTCCCATACAATCATTTTCCGAGTGATTTATCAAGTTATAAAGCCGTAATTTTAGGTGGTAGCCCTTTCTCTGTTAGAGGAGAGGATGCTCCTCATCCTGATTTATCTCAAATAAGAGGTAAATTGCCTTTACTCGCTGTTTGTTATGGCGCTCAGTACTTGGCACACTTTAGTGGAGGAGAAGTAGCTGCGTCGAACACGAGAGAATACGGTAGAGCCAATCTATCGTTTATCAAACAAGACGAAATATTCTTTGAAGGTGTAGATCTAAACAGTCAAGTTTGGATGAGCCATAGTGATAGTATTAAAGCGTTGCCTACTAATGGTGTAAAGCTTGCAAGTACCCATGATGTGGAATTTGCTGCCTACAAAATTGATGGAGAGACGACCTATGCTATACAATACCATCCCGAAGTTTTTCACTCTACGGATGGATCAAAAATGTTGGAAAATTTTCTTGTAAAAATTGCTGAAGTTCCGCAAACATTTACTCCAACAGCTTTTGTTGAAGAAATGGTGGCTGAGTTGAAAGAAAAAGTAGGAAATGATAAAGTAGTTTTAGGACTATCTGGAGGAGTAGATTCTACTGTGGCAGCAGTTTTATTGCACCAAGCTATCGGAAAAAACCTGTATTGTATTTTTGTAAACAACGGTTTGCTACGTAAAAATGAATTTCAAAGTGTATTAGATCAATACGAAGGAATGGGCTTAAATGTTAAAGGAGTTGATGCTTCGCAACGTTTTTATGATGCTTTGGCTGGAGTAACGGATCCCGAATTAAAACGAAAAGCCATAGGAAATGCTTTTATAGAAGTTTTTGATGCTGAGTCTCATTTAATTGAAGATGTAACTTGGTTGGCACAAGGAACAATTTATCCTGATGTAATTGAATCGGTTTCTGTGAAAGGACCTTCGGCTACTATTAAATCGCACCATAATGTGGGTGGATTACCAGATTATATGAAATTAAAAATTGTGGAACCTTTGCGCATGCTTTTCAAAGATGAAGTGCGTCGTGTAGGAGCTTCATTAGGAATTGATCCTGAATTATTAGGAAGACATCCTTTTCCAGGACCAGGACTTTCTATTCGTATTTTAGGTGATATCACTTTAGAAAAAGTACAAATTTTACAAGATGTAGATAAAGTATTTATCGACGGATTGAAATCTTGGGGATTATACGACAAAGTTTGGCAAGCAGGAGCGATTTTGCTGCCAGTGAATAGTGTGGGAGTAATGGGTGACGAGAGAACCTATGAAAAAGTAGTGGCGCTTAGAGCAGTGGAATCAACTGATGGAATGACCGCTGACTGGGTACATTTGCCTTATGATTTCTTGATGAAAGTATCAAATGATATTATCAATAAAGTAAAAGGTGTGAATAGAGTTGTTTATGACATCAGCTCAAAACCACCAGCAACTATCGAATGGGAATAAGAATGATCGTTTTTTAAATTGATCATAAAACTAGAAAAGAACTAGATATTTTAAGGACGGTACCTAATTTTAACTCTAAAATTTGGTACCGTTTTTGTTATCTTTGGAGCAAACATCTACATAAACAAAACAATGAAATATTTTTTCACCCTATTTATTACACTTCTAATTGGGAATAGTTCTATTTTTTCTCAATCAAAACCAGTTACTCACAAAGTAGAAAAAGGAGAGACGATAAGTCAAATTGCTCAAAAGTATCAAGTAACTCCTTACGATATCTATCAATTAAACCCGGATGCGCAATCAGGTTTAAAACCAAATAGTATTTTGCTTATTGCGAAGCAATCCTCTTTAAAAACGGCTGTTTCAAATGTAGGGAACAAATCAAATACATCAGATCGTTCTCATATTGTTACTGCAAAAGAAACACTGTATGGCATCCAAAAAATGTATGATGTGACGGAGGTCGAATTAAAAAAGGCAAATCCATTTTTAGAGAAAGACGGCTTACAAATAGGTCAAACCTTAGTAATTCCGTCTCAAAAGGGTTCAAAAGCTGTCGCAACAAGTACGTCTACAACTCAAAAAGCAATTTTTCATGAGGTTATGCCAAAGGAAACTAAATATTCTATCGCTAAGCAATATGGAATCACAATAGAAGAATTAGAAAAAAAGAATCCGGATGTAGTAGCGAATTTACCTATAGGGTATCAGTTGCTTATCAAAGGAACTGCTCCTAAAACACAATCGATTGCTACTGATGCACAACCTAAAAAAGAGACAACGGTTCAAAATAATAAAGTAGCAGCAGTAAATTATACCAACTACGAAGTGCAGCCTAAAGAAACTTTATACAGTTTGTCTAAGACTTTTGGTTTGACGCAAGAGGAATTGATTGCTATAAATCCAATCCTGAAAGAAGGAGTCGAAATAGGGATGATTTTAAAAGTACCAGGTAAAGTTATAAGTATGGACCAGGTTAAAAAAGAATATACTGCTTTGACTCCAAATGTTAATTTTGATACTCGCAAACGATTGGTGTTATTGTTGCCTTTTAATATCGCAAGGATTGAAAACGATTCTACCAATACCACCGTAGAACGTATAAAAAAGGACAAGTTTTTAAATATGACATTGGATTTTTATGCGGGTGCATTAATTGCAATAGACTCTGCGAAAACATTAGGTTTACCAATAGATGTTGAGATTTATGATTCGCAAGAAACTAAAAATTCATCGGCAATTGCATCGTTAATTGCTGCAAATAAATTAAAAAATGCCAATGCAATTGTTGGTCCTTTTTACCAAAGCAACGCAGAGTCAACTGCCCAATTAGTAAGTGCCAACAATGTTCCTGTAATTTCGCCTTTATCTAAGGATGTTGGTAATCCTTACGGTAATTTGTTTCAAACAATTCCAGCTCCTGAAGTTGTAAAGAATAAAATGTTTGAATATATGCGCTCTAAAAACGGAAACATAATGGCTGTTGTGGACAAGAAAAAAGAATCGATCTTGAACTATTTGAAGGAGTTTCAACCTACTGTTCCGTTGGTAGCCTTGAGCGGTAGTAGCAGTATTTCGGCAGCAAGTTTAAAGGGTATGTTGGTTAAAGGAAGAATGAATTATGTGGTAATGGAAACAGCAAACACTATGATGATAAAATCCACTATAGCAGCAATGCTAAGTGCGATGGCTGATTATCAAGTGCAGTTGGTCATTCTAGAACCAAATGATACCCTAGACTCAGATGAAATTAAATTCTTGAATCTTACGAAATTGAAATTAATGTATCCATCGGTTTCTAGAGATAATATCTTACCTGAGGCAGTGGTTTTTGAAAATAAGTTCAAAAAAGCAAATGCGATTTTTCCATCCAATTATGCTACACGCGGTTTTGATGTCACTTTTGATACCATGATGCGTATGGCTCAAGAAGTTAAATTTGAACAAACTGTAAACGCTGTGGCAACAGAGCAGGTGGAAAGTAAATTTGAATATTACAAAAAACCCGATGGTGGTTACACCAATAAAGGGGTGTTTATTATGTATTATGATGAAGACTTAACAATAAAGGAAGCTAAATAATTCTTCTGCTATCGTTTTTAAAAATCAATTAACCTTATAGTAAAAGCATAGTAATCAGTTTAAAAGTAAATAAAATTAAGGAAGGGAATTGCCAGTAATTGGGTTTGAAACTAACAATAAATTAAGCTGGTCAAGTCAAAAATAAAAATGGATAAGAATCAAGAACTACTAGTTAAATTAGCGCATACTAAAATGCCTTTTAGTAAATACGAAGGACGCTTTTTAATAGATCTACCAGAGTATTATGTAGTTTGGTATCATAATAAAGGCTTCCCTAATGGAGTTTTAGGCGATCAATTAAAACTAGTTTATGAACTAAAATTGAATGGTCTGGAAGATTTAATTCGGAACATTAAAAAAAAATATCCAAAACCTCATTGATGTAGCTACACAATGAGGTTTTTGCTTTATTGTAGGCAGGTTTTGTAAAAAGTAATTTTATCAATTATCTCATTTTCAAATTAGCATATTCTCAATTTATAATCGTATTTTTGCCAAGTTTTTTACACAACTACAACACAAACAACAACAGAATGAATCAAACGAAATATATTTTTGTTACAGGCGGTGTGACTTCTTCCTTAGGTAAAGGAATTATAGCAGCATCTTTAGCAAAATTGTTACAAGCAAGAGGGTATCGAACGACAATACAAAAATTTGATCCGTATCTAAACGTAGATCCGGGAACTTTAAATCCTTATGAACATGGGGAATGTTATGTAACAGATGACGGTGCAGAAACGGATTTAGATTTAGGGCACTACGAACGCATTTTGAATGTACCTACTTCACAAGCCAATAATGTTACCACTGGTAGAATTTATTTGTCGGTAATTGAAAAGGAAAGAAGAGGAGAGTTTTTAGGAAAAACGGTTCAAGTTGTTCCTCATATTACAAATGAGATTAAAGAAAGAATGCAATTACTGGGTAACTCTGGTGATTATGATATAGTGATTACAGAAATTGGTGGTACGGTTGGAGATATTGAATCTTTACCTTATATAGAGTCTGTTCGTCAGTTAGTTTGGGATTTAGGGGAAAGCAATGCAATTGTTATTCATTTAACACTTGTTCCTTATTTAGCTGCAGCAGGAGAATTGAAAACAAAACCAACGCAGCACTCGGTTAAAACATTAATGGAAAGCGGAATCAAAGCCGATATTCTTGTTTGTAGAACGGAGCACGAACTTTCACAAGAAATACGCAACAAGCTAGCCTTGTTTTGTAACGTGAAAAAAGAAGCAGTAATTCAGTCTATCGATGCTTCAACAATCTATGAAGTGCCTAATTTAATGTTAGAAGAAGGGCTTGATATTGTTGCTTTGAAAAAATTAGATTTGCCTAAGAAAGCGGCTCCTGATTTAAAGAATTGGAACACTTTTTTACGACGCATTAAAAATCCAAAACATACCGTAAACATTGGTTTAATTGGTAAGTATGTGGAAATGCAGGATTGCTATAAATCAATTTTAGAGGCATTTATACATGCTGGTGCAGCGAATGAAACGAAGGTAAACGTAGTTTCAATTCATTCTGAATTTATCACAGCGGCTACTATAAAAGAAAAATTAGTAGGACTAGATGCTATACTTGTTGCTCCTGGATTTGGAGAACGTGGTATCGAAGGTAAAATTGAAGCAGTTCGCTATGCTCGTGAAAACAAAATGCCGTTTTTCGGAATTTGTTTAGGGATGCAAATGGCGGTTATCGAATATTCAAGAACGGTTTTAGGCTATACGGAAGCCAATTCAACAGAAATGAACGAGGGAACTCCTCATCCTGTTGTCAATTTGATGGAAGAGCAAAAAAATGTTACCGAAAAAGGAGGAACTATGCGTTTAGGTGCTTGGAAATGTGAAATCAAAGAAGGATCATTGGCACACCAAATTTACGGTCAAACTATGATTTCGGAGCGTCACCGTCATCGCTATGAGTACAACAGTGCTTATGTAGATGCGTTGCAAAAAGCAGGATTGAAAGCATCAGGAGTAAATCCGGATACTGGTTTAGTAGAAATTGTGGAAATTGAAGAGCATCCGTTTTTTATAGGTGTACAATACCATCCTGAATATAAGAGTACAGTTGCAAACCCACATCCAATTTTTGTGAATTTTGTGGCGGCAGCGGTTAAAGCAAAAAGAAGTAAATAGTAGGTTGCGAAAGAAGCGTCTTACATAATGAAAACGTTTATTGAAATACAATAAGCAAATAAAGCAAACAATAATTTAAGTTATAATGGAAGAAAAAAAGTTTGACCCCAATTCGTTAATTGGTTTTGTATTGATTTTTGGAATTTTTATTTGGATAATGTACCAAAATCAACCTTCAGAAGCCGAAGTTGCTGCTGAGAAAGCTAAAAAAGAATTGGTCGTTGCAAATGAAACCAAAGCAAAAGAGAACGTAAATACAACTAAAGAAGTGGCCGCTCCGGCTGTAGCAGGTGATACTGTACAACTTGCGAACTTAAAAAAATCATTAGGAGATTTTGCTTATTCAGCTACTTTACCTTCTGCCAAAGAAGCTTACACTACTATTGAAAACAAGCTTATAACGTTAAAAATTGCCAATAAAGGGGGATATATTGTTGAAGCTACATTAAAAAACTACGAGCGTTTCAAGAAAGGATCAGGGGAATTGGTGGCTTTAATTAAAGACAACAATGCTAATTTAAATGTACAATTGGTCACTAATGATAATCGTACTTTAAATACTAAAGACTTGTTTTTTGAGCCTACATTAACAAAAAATGGTGAAGATCAAATTTTGTCGATGCGCTTGAAAGCTGGAGCTGATGCCTATTTAGAATATAAATATGTGCTTAAAGCAAATGATTACATGTTGGATTTTGATATCCAATCACAAGGTTTAAATAAAGTACTGAACGCTGCTAAGCCATTAAATTTAGAATGGGACTTGAAAGCCTATTCAAATGAGAAAAGTTTAACGACTGAAAACCGTTACTCTGAAATGTATTATGAGTATGAGGATGGTAAAAGTGATTATTTAGGACAGTCAAAAGATAAAACGGAGAATGTAGAGAAGGTTTCTTATATCGCCTACAAGCAACATTTCTTTTCAAGTATTTTATTAACTGACGTACCTTTTGAGAAGGCTGAATTGTATACCAACAACCTAGTTGGAGGTGATAACATCGACACAACCTACACGAAACAATTTAAAGCGATCGTTCCGTTAGCCTTTAAAAACGGAGAGATTGATGAAAAAATGAATTGGTATTATGGTCCAACAGATTATAAGTTACTTAAAACTTACGATAGAAATCTTGAGGATATTGTGGCTCTAGGTTGGGGAATCTTTGGTTGGATTAACCGTCATGCGTTTATTCCTATGTTTGGATTTTTGACTTTGTTTATTCAACAAGGTTGGGCGATTGTATTGTTTACAATTTTAGTTAAGCTAGTAATGTCTCCTATAACGTATAAATCATTCTTGTCTCAAGCAAAAATGAAAGTATTGCGTCCTGAAATTGCTGAATTAGGTGAAAAGTTCAAAAAAGAGCCTATGAAAAAGCAGCAGGAAACCATGAAATTATATAACAAAGCGGGTGTAAATCCAATGGCTGGTTGTGTACCTGGTTTACTGCAAATGCCTGTGTTTTATGCTTTGTTCCAATTCTTTCCATCGGAATTGAGTTTGAGACAAAAAGGATTTTTATGGGCAGATGATTTATCTTCTTTTGATTCGATTTATCAATTACCATTTCATATCCCAGCATACGGAAATCACATTAGTTTATTTCCAATATTAGCCTCTATTGCAATTTTCTTCTATATGAAAATGACGACTGGTGATCAGCAAATGCAAGCACCACAGCAAGAAGGAATGCCTGATATGGCTAAGATGATGAAAATCATGGTCTATATTTCTCCTTTGATGATGTTGCTTTTCTTTAATAGTTACGCTTCAGGATTGAGTTTGTATTACTTTATTTCTAATACAATTACAATCGGAATTATGTTAGTGATTAAAAACTACATTATTGATTCGGATAAAATTCATGCTCAAATCCAAGAAAACAAATTGAAAGAGCCTAAGAAACAAGGTAAATTTCAAAAGAAGTTACAGGAAGTAATGGAGCAGCAAGAAGCTTTAAAAGAGCAACAAAAAAAGAAATAAGCAAAACAAAAAAATCTCGTTAATTCGAGATTTTTTTGTTTTAAATCGTAATTTTAATATTCTTAATACGTTAGTACAATAAATAGGTTATGAAAGCATGTTATAGTTTTGCATTGGTGGTGCTTCTTTTTTTATCAGGAGTAACTAGTCACGCTCAAACGGGTGTAAATGGATTAGATTCTAATGGTAAGAAAGACGGATTGTGGAAAGGGTCGTATCCGGAATCGAAAAGGCCGCGTTATGAAGGAACCTTCAATCACGGCAAAGAGGTGGGTTTGTTTAAATTTTTTGATGATACGAAGGCTGCTTCGTTAATTGCGACTCGAGAATTCAATCCTGCTGATGAGGTGGCGTATACTACTTTTTATGATCAATCTAAAAACAAAGTAAGCGAAGGTAAAGTACTCAAACGTCAATTTGAAGGGGAGTGGAAATATTACCACCAAGGATCCACCGTTGTTATGACCAAAGAGAATTATTCTAAAGGTAAATTAGAAGGTTTGCGTTCTGTTTATTATCCAAATGGTAAAATTGCAGAGGAGCAAATGTATAAGAACAACCTAAAAAATGGTTTTTATAAAAAATATGCTGAAAACGGTGTCGTTCTAGAAGAAGCTAATTATAAAAACAACCTATACGATGGTCTAGCTGTTTTCAAAGATCCTGATGACAGCATCGTTTCTAAAGGGAAGTTTTCGAATGGTAAAAAGTCGGGAATTTGGCAATTTTATAAAAAGGGTAAATTAGTAAATGAGTTTAATATGAGTAATCCCCAAGAGGCTTCTAGGGCTAATAGGATTTAACTTTAAGGTGGGATAATTAGTGCGATAATCTTTGTAACTTTGCCGTCTTATAAAATTTTAAAGTTTTTAGAATGAAACGTGTTGTAGTAGGACTTTCTGGCGGTGTTGATTCAAGTGTTGCAGCTTATTTATTGCAGCAACAAGGGTATGAGGTGATAGGTCTTTTTATGAAAAATTGGCATGACGATTCGGTTACTATATCGAATGATTGCCCTTGGTTAGAAGATAGTAATGATGCTTTGCTAGTAGCAGAGAAATTAGGGATACCTTTTCAAACAGTTGATTTGAGCGAAGAATACAAAGAAAAAATTGTAGACTATATGTTCAAAGAATATGAAATGGGACGAACTCCTAATCCTGACGTTCTTTGTAACCGTGAAATTAAGTTTGATGTTTTCATGAAGATTGCTTTGAGCTTAGGTGCTGATTATGTTGCTACAGGACATTATTGCCGAAAATCAGAAACAGAAGTTAATGGTGAAAAAATGTATCAGTTGTTAGCTGGTGCTGATAACAATAAAGATCAATCGTATTTTCTATGTCAGCTGTCTCAAGAGCAATTGGCTAAATCTTTATTTCCTATAGGCGAATTAACCAAACCTCAAGTTCGCGAAATTGCTGCTGAAATGGAATTGGTAACTGCTGAGAAAAAAGATTCTCAGGGTTTATGCTTTATTGGAAAAGTCCGTTTACCAGAATTTTTACAACAAAAATTACAACCCAAAGAGGGGATTATCATTCAAATTGATAAAAATGACGCCATCTATAATGTTCCAAGTACAGCAGGGTTAGATGAACAAGAGGTGCTAGCCTTGGCAGCCCGCAAGTTGGCGTATACTCCAACAATGGGTAAAGTAGTAGGTAAACATCAAGGGGCGCATTATTTTACTGTGGGACAACGCAAAGGCTTAAATGTTGGCGGAACCACTGATCCTTTGTTTATCATTGGCACAAATGTAGCTACTAATACCATTTATACGGGTTTAACTAGCCAACATCCTGGTTTGTTTAGATCGGCTTTATTTATTGAAAAATCCGAAGTACATTGGGTTCGTACTGATATGCAGCTTGCTGTTGGTGAGTCTAAGGAATATAGTGTTCGAACTAGATATAGACAGCCTTTACAAAAAGCAACGCTCCATCAATTTGAGCAAGGAATGTACATTTCGTTTGAAGAACCACAATCAGCCATTACAGAAGGGCAGTTTGCTGCTTGGTATTTAGATGAAGAATTAGTTGGTTCGGGAGTAATTTCTTAGCTTAGTGTCTTAAAAAGAGAATCGACGGTAGTTTTTTACTCCACCGATTTTAAATTGTATAACACATCCCATCCATCCCATGAAGAAATTATATGTATTTCTTGTTTTTTTGGTTGCAGCAGGAGCATTCGCTCAAGAAGATGCATGGGTCTATTTCAAGGACAAGCCTAGCGCTTCTTACTACCTAAACGCGCCATTGGAAATGTTGACCCAAAGAGCATTGGACAGGAGAGCTAACCAAAATATAGCGCTAGATAGTAAAGATGTACCGATCGAGTCCGACTATGTAAATCAAGTCAAGGCTTCGCTGGGCATACAAGTGAAAGCGCAATCTAAATGGCTTAACGCACTGCACATTCGTGGATCAGCCGCTGATATCAATGCATTGAAGTCCAAATCGTTTGTCGATATAATTGATTTTGCCAATAAGGCATTAAACCAAGCAAATAAACTAGTTAAACAATCTAAAACTAAGGTAGCAAGTAAAACCAAAGATGCCAAGATTAGCTTTGCCTATGGTACTTCTCAAAATCAAATCGAGATGCTAAAGGGAACGGTTTTACACCAGCAAAATTTTACAGGATCGGGAAAAATAATCGCTGTTCTAGATGGTGGATTTCCGGGTGTCAATACGGTTTTGCCTTTTGCAAGGCTAAGAAACAACAATCAAATTTTAGGTGGTTATAACTATGTAGGTCGAGATCCTAATTTTTTTACAGGCGACACGCATGGCTCGTACGTACTTTCGACTATGGGAGGGTATAAGGAAGGCGAATTGGTAGGAACTGCTCCTGATGCGTCTTATTATTTATTTATTACCGAAGACGGCGCTAATGAAAATCCAATAGAAGAATCATTGTGGGTAGAAGCGGCTGAGGAAGCAGATAGGCTAGGTGTGGATATTATCAATACCTCTCTTGGTTATTTTGATTTTGATAACAGTGCTTACAACCATACCTACAGTCAGATGAATGGAAATACTACTTTCATTTCTAGAGGAGCAGATATTGCTTTTAGCAGAGGAATGATTGTGGTGACTTCAGCGGGTAATTCCGGCGGGTCATCTGAGCCTCATATCGCAGCACCTGCAGATGCATTCAATGTAATCTCAGTGGGTGCTGTGACAGCAACTAAATTAAAAGCTAGTTTTAGTTCCATCGGACCTAGTTTCGATAATAGAGTAAAACCAGAGGTTATGGCGCAAGGAGCAGCGAGTGTACTATCTGACGAAAAGGGGAACATTATTACAGCAAACGGTACTTCTTTTTCTAGTCCCATATTGGCCGGTATGATCGCTTGTTTGTGGCAAGCGCTTCCTAATAAAACGAATCGTGAAATAAGAGATTTAGTCATTCAATCAGCAGATCGTTTTAACAGTCCGACACCGCAGTACGGATACGGAATTCCTAATTTCAGTACAGCTAAAACACTTAATGTAGTAGGATTTGATTCTCCTTTTTTTGGCATTTATCCTAATCCTGTTACTGATATAGTGAGGGTTAGTTTTCCAGAAAGTGTTTCTACAGGATCCGTAATCTTTTATTCGCTCAGAGGCGAAAAAGTATTCGAAAAACAACTAAATGAAGCAGAAGAAACTTTTTCTCTACAGTCACTAACTAAAGGTTTGTATATTTATCAAATACAATCAGATGCGTTCGTTAAAACCGGAAGAATTATAAAACAATAACAGTTACTTTTAAAATGAATAGAATTTGTTCTCTTTTTAATATAAAATATCCCATCATTCAAGGGGGTATGATTTGGGTTAGTGGATATAAATTGGCTAGTGCTGTTAGTAATGCAGGTGGTCTAGGTCTTATAGGTGCTGGTTCGATGTACCCCGAAGTACTTAGGGAGCACATTCAAAAATGTAAAAAAGCCACAACAAAACCCTTTGGAGTGAATGTTCCTATGTTGTATCCCAATATTGAGGAAATCATGAAAATCATTGTTGAGGAAGGCGTTAAAATTGTTTTCACTTCGGCTGGAAATCCTAAAACATGGACCGCTTATTTAAAAGAGAATGGTATTACCGTAGTGCATGTGGTGAGTAGCAGTACTTTTGCTTTAAAAGCGGAAGCCGCTGGTGTTGACGCAATAGTTGCTGAGGGCTTTGAAGCAGGTGGTCACAATGGAAGGGAAGAAACTACAACTCTTACCTTAATACCAATGGTGAAAGAACAACTAACAATTCCGGTGATTGCTGCTGGTGGAATCGCTACTGGTCGCGGTATGCTTGCTGCGATGGTTTTGGGTGCAGATGGTGTTCAAGTGGGTAGTCGCTTTGCAGCATCAATCGAATCTTCGGCCCATAGTAGTTTTAAAGAAACGATCCTTGCGGTAAAAGAAGGAGGCACACAACTAACATTAAAAGAATTAGCGCCAGTGCGTTTAATCAAAAATAAATTCTTTGACGATTTGCAAGAGCTCTATGGTAAATGCCCGTCGAAGGAAGATTTAGTGGCTTTTTTAGGTCGTGCTAGAGCAAAAAGAGGTATGTTTGAAGGGAATTTGGTTGACGGTGAGCTGGAAATTGGTCAAATCGCTGGTTTAATTAACGAAATCAAATCGGCTGAAGCTATCGTAATTGAAATGATAGCTGAAATGAAGTCTGCTCAAAATGAAGTAAATTCTATCCTTTTTTAACTAATGAATAATGAATAAATTAAAACTGTTTTTGGTAGTACTTTTTGTCGCTTTTGGGATGCAACAAGGCCATAGCCAAACGTATAAATTTAAAACCTCGGGTGTTAGTGTTTTAGAAAAAAATAGTAAGGCAAAATGGGGTAAATGGTCTGAGCTTAACTTAGTCAATCTTTTAGTGACCTTAGATACAAACAAAAATAGGTTTGTGGTTTATTCCCAAATCATTCAATTATTCGAGATTGTAGATTACGTTCCTGTTCAAGAGAACGACACTGATATTGTTTATTCTTTTGTTTGTAGAGACAACAATGGCTTGGATTGCACCATTTCAATTATAACCAGAAAAAAGCAAGAAAACCGAAAGCAACTTTATATCACCTACGACGACCACATAATTTTGTACAATATTTTTAATATGTAGTCGCAGTGGAATTACGAAAAATTGTTAGTCTATATCCTTGATGAATTCGTCATATTCCAAATAGAAACGCTCTAAAGCATCCATTTTTTCAAAGTAAAAATCAAATATTTCATCCCAATAGTTTCGATTGCTAAAACCGACACCTAGTCGTTCGACCCATATACGCGAAATGGCTTTTCCGTTTTCTAAAACATAATTCTGTTCGTAAACCAGATCTTTTATAAATTCCTCTTCGAGTATGTTTTTTAGGGCTTCAATTTTTTCGAAATAGGCCATGCGTTTCTCATCACTGCGGTGTTCGATGTCAATTAAAACTTGTGCTTTTTTATTATCTACATAAAATTTAAAAGAAAAATCCTTGATTTTGGTGTCGTACAAAACCCATTTGCGAGGATATTTCTCAGCGAATGTGACCCAGAATTCTCTTTTTAATTTTTGAGTTTCTTCTCTACTATACATTTTTTTTAAATTTGGATTTTATAAATAGCTTCAAACGTATTTCTAAACTATATTTACAGTAACTCTTTGTGCAAAAATAGACTTTGATTATGGATTTCCAATATTTTTTACAACATGTTCCTTTAATAGCTACAACGGTTCTGCCCGCAAGGAAGGCGCATGCTATCATGGCTCCTGTAGAAAGGTTAGAAACGATAGACGGTCCTGAAAAATCAGCAACACCACCTAAAAAAGCAGCTGTTTTAATGCTTTTTTATCCCAAAAAGGACCAAACTCATTTGGTATTGATTGTTCGCAATACGTATAAAGGAGTACATTCGGCTCAAGTTGCATTTCCAGGAGGGAAGTATGAATACACAGACGATGACTTGTCTCACACAGCTTTGAGAGAAACCTATGAAGAGGTTGGGGTACATCCGCAAGATGTAGAGCTGCTCAAACCATTTACTCCCATGTACATTCCGCCTAGTAACTTTATGGTACATCCCTTTTTAGCAATTGCCAAGGAGGAATTGCAGTTTATACCCGATCCATCTGAGGTCGCTCGAATTATCGAGCTCCCTTTAGCTGTTTTTTTAGATGAAAGTATTGTTACTTGTACACAATTATCAACTTCTTATGGTCAAGATATGGTGGTGCCAGCTTTTGAAATCGAAAACAATATGGTGTGGGGAGCCACCGCAATGATGTTAAGTGAATTAAAGGAAGTACTAAAAACGGTGTACGAAGTTAAAAGATAGAAAACATTTTTTTTATCCGTATTTTTTCGCTACTTTGTATTGCTTGCAGCAAAGGATTCACTTTAAAAATATTTTGTATGTTTGCGTTCCAAAAATGATAAATTAAATAATTTTATGGGTTTGTTGAAAAGAAATCCTTTTGGCCATATTCTTATTCTTAAGAAATGGTTAATCCGAATATTTGGCGCTATTACACACAGGCGTTACCGTGGTTTTAATGAATTACAAATCGAAGGATCAGATATTCTTAGGAATTTACCTGATACCAACGTGCTTTTTATATCCAATCATCAAACCTATTTTGCTGATGTAGTAGCCATGTTTCATGTTTTTAACGCCAGTTTGAGTGGTCGTGACGATACCATTAAAAACGTCTGTTATTTGTGGCAACCCAAATTAAATATCTATTATGTTGCGGCCAAAGAAACCATGACAGCGGGATTGTTACCGCGAATTATGGCTTATGCCGGTGCGATAACCGTAGAAAGAACCTGGCGTTCTAAAGGAGTTGATGTCAAAGAAAAAAGAGATGTCAATCCTAATGACACTGAGAATATAAAAACGGCATTAAAAGACGGTTGGGTGATCACATTTCCGCAAGGAACAACCAAATCATTTAAGCCAGTTCGAAAGGGTACAGCACATATTATCATGGAGCATAAACCCATCGTCGTTCCTATTGTGATTGATGGCTTCAGACGGTCTTTTGATAAAAAAGGATTGCGAGTGAAAAAGAAAGGGATACTACAATCCTTCATCGTGAAAGAACCTCTTGATATTGATTATGAAAACGATAGTATTGAGGCAATCGTAGAGAAAGTAGAATACGCCATTGAGCAACATGCTTCCTTTTTAAAAGTCATTCCGGTTGAGGAAATCGAAGAACAAGAAAAATTAAATAAATTGCGTAAGTGGGATTACTAAGTTTTGTAGGAACCACATAGTAAATC
>NZ_JAQWTM010000162.1 GCF_029242675.1 Flavobacterium sp. | reverse complement strand
TCGTTATCTGAAAATTTATTTTGGTTGGCATCAAAGTTAATAGCATACCAAGCATAGCTCCCATATTGTAGGTCATAAGGAGCTCTCGCTGATACGACATAATAGTCCTCAGGTAATTCGTCTGCAAACGAAAATAAATCGGCTTCATTACTACCGTATCCGTGGAGTAAAAGTAGCAGCGGATTTTTTTCTAACTTTATTTTTGGTTCTCTAATTTGGTATTCGAATGCTAAATTGCTCATTTAATTTATTTGAAATAGAATTGTGATTTACTAGGATATTTGATTATCCGATACTTGAAAGCCATTTTTGAAAATATTTCCCTAAGATAGGCATAGGTTGGGTTGATCCGTTAATAGCACTAAAAATGCCGTACGACCATAAAATCATTATAAATATCCACATAGGTGCTGAGATCATCAAGCTGTCGAAATTACTAATAATTAGTCCCAAAGAAACAAAAGTAATCGTAATTCCAAGTCCCTGACGGATGTGAAAAGAAGCAAATTTATTTTTGTCCTCGGCATTCATTGACATGGCTATAAATACACCTATTCCTAAAATATAACAGGTTATCGCTGCTGTTTTTCCTTCGTCAATTGTTTTTTTATCCATTATTATGCTAAAGTTGTTTTGCCTTGATTAATTATACCGTATACTTTTCCCGTTGTTTTTTGTCCTAAAAATGCGGAATTTTTAGATTTGGAAAGGATTGCTGCTTTTGTGAAAACACCATCACCCTCAGGAGTAAATAAAGTCATGTTTGCTTTTTCTCCTATATTAATACTCGCTCTTTCGATTTGAAATAGTGTTTTTCTAGCTGTAAATTTTTCAACAATAGTTTCCAGAGGTAAAACCGTCATTAAAGCACCAAATGCGCTTTCTAGACCAACAGTTCCATTTTTGGCCATATCAAATTCCATTTTCTTGTGCTCGATATCAATTGGGTTGTGATCTGAAGTTATAAGGTCTATCGTATGATCCAGTACACCTGCAAGCAGTGCTTGTCTGTCTACTTCTGTTCGTAAGGGTGGAGCCACTTTAAAGCGGGTATCAAAACCTTCTAGTTTTTCATCAGTTAATACAAGATGGTGCACGGAAACACTACAACTAACTGCTAAGCCTTTCGCTTTTGCTTCTCTAATTAAAGCGACGCTTTTGGCGGTGGAAATAGTAGGAATATGTAGTTTTCCGCCGGTGTATTCTAGTAGGAATAAATTACGAGCAATTTGTAACTCTTCGGCAAGGTTTGGAATTCCCTTTAACCCCAGACTTGTCGAAACGATTCCCTCGTTAGCCACACCTTGTCCTTTAATTTTTTCATCTTGTGGAAAAGCAATTACAAGACTATCGAAATCTTGTACGTATTGAAGTGCGATTTTTAAAAGATTGGCATTTTCGATGCTTTTGTTATAATCTCCAAAAGCAATGGCACCTGCATTTTTCATATCGTACAGTTCAGCCATGTCCAAACCAGCCGCTTCCTTTGTCAACGATCCTATTGGATATAGTTGTGTTGCGTACCCGTTTGCTTTATTGCTTACGAAATTTACTTGTGCTTGATTATCAATTACAGGGTAGGAGTTAGGTTGTAATGCAATAGCAGTAAAACCGCTTTTGGCAGCTACAACTAGTCCGTTAGCAATCGTTTCTCTATCTTCAAATCCAGGTTCTCCAAGTGAAACACTACTGTCAAACCAACCCTCAGAAACATGGAGGTTGTCCAATTTTAGTTCTTCTATATTTTCATTATTTGTAATTGAAGAAGCAATTGTATCAATAATACCATCGTTTATAAGTAGGTCGACTATTGAATTGTGAAAGGGACTTGTAGAATCTATAATTTTTGCGCTTCGGAGGATTAATTTCATAAGATAGCTGCTATTTATTTTAAGAATTTTATAATTGCCATTTCGGTAAGGAGTAGTAATACAGCAAAGATAACAAACCATTTCCAAAGTTGATTGTCCGATCGTTGCCTTTGTAGGTCGTCGAAAATAGTTTTGATGGAGTCGATAGTTTTATAGTCAGACCAGTTTTCTTTATTGGCTTCAGCCAAATTACTTTCTGTGCGGGCAGTGTTGAAACTGACGTTATCGATCCAGTTTTCTTTATTGTAAATTTCAAAATTTCCAGCTGCAGCAGGAAAGTCATTAAACGTCAATTTTACTTTGTTATTCATAATTTGCTGAATCGGAATAAACTGCTCTTGTTTATTTTTGACTTCTAAAATAGCATCTTTACTCAATTGCGCTTGTACTAGGTAAGGACTATTTGTTCCAATGGTAATAGCATTTATTCCGTTTTTACCATCACTCGTCCCCATTTTATAAAAGGTAGGTACGATTAATGGTGATTTTTGGAAATTAGAGTTGGTCAAATTTAGTGGAGCTGCAAATACATATACAGCGCTGCCTGATGCGGACAATGAGGTTAAAAAAGCAGATTGATCATCATAATACAATGCTGCCGTGGCTGTGCTTTTTAAAGTGAATGTCCCGGACGTTTTAGGATACTGAAAATTGCTAATTTTAGTTTCAAATACGCCTTGGTACAAAGGATGTCCAAAATTAATTTTAGAGACTAATTTCTCTACGTTTTCAAAGCCATTAACTTGAATTGATCCAAAATTGCTTAAAAAACGACTTAGGTCAATAGGGTTGGTAGACGCAGCCGGTATAATCACTAAATTTCCTCCTTTTTCGACTACTGATTTAAGTGTAGTTTGCAAGGCTTGCGGAATTGATTCTAATTCATTTACTACAACTACATCTTGATCTCCAAGAATATTGTAATCTAAACTAGCGATTGTACTGCTACTAAATAGGAACTCTTCATCGGTATAAATGCGACTTAAAAAAGAGTTATCCGCTGGATCGCCTATTGCCAGCACCTTTATTTTTTTTACTTTGGAAATGCTAAAATATAAAGTATTGTCGTAGGCTAAACCATTATCTGTTATGGAGATGTAGCCGTGAAAAACTTGCTTTGGGATGGTGAACTCTAAACTCTTTTTTGCTGATTCAATAGGACTTATTGTTTTTGCAATTAGCTTCCCGTCATTATATATCGCCACTGGAACCGGTTTTACATCAGTACCATATGCTGATAAATCAACTCCTATTTCATAAAAATCATTAGTGGTTTCTTTAATATAAACACTATCTACTGAAACATTATTTTTTTGCTCGGCTTGAGCAATCATAAAATAAGCAGTATTGTTTTTACCTAGATTTTGAATTTGCTTTTTTTGCAAGCCTACGCCATCTGTTATGATAAGGATATCTTTATTAGTTGCCGATTGATGTGCATTAACTTTAGTGAGCAAATTATCCAATTGAAAAGGTAGAGCACTGTATTGTATTTTTTGTAAATCACTTTGGATAGTTTTTACATCAGTGTTCCAAAAGTTTTCAGAATTGGTAAGTAACGAAAAGGTAGTGTTTTCAGGAAGGTCTTCTAATAATTCTTGAACAGCACGTCGTAAAAGTTCGCCTTTTTGCCCTTTGGCCTGCATACTATAGGAATTATCTAAAAGAATGTACATTTCGTTTGCCTTCGTGCTACTGTCTTTTGCCGGGAAAAAAGGCTGAGCAAATGCAATTATGATTGCGGCAAGCAGCAGTAATCGAGTCACTAGTAAAAGCCATTTTTTTAATGTGGCACTTTTTCGTGTTTGTACGCTAAGTGCTTTCAGGAATTGTACGTTTGTAAAATATTCCTTTTTAAAGCGACGAAATTGAAATAAATGGACCAAAATAGGAACTATCAGTAGAAAAAGAAAGTAAAGAATTTCGGGTTGTTTAAATTGCATTCGTTTGTTAGGTTTTCTACATTATTTTTATCTACAATGTAGCTAGTTTGATTATTGCAGTCAAAAATACAAATTTGTAGACAGTTGTTACTTCACAAAGTTCGGTTTTTTTAGTCAGTCGTTTTTTTATTGAAGAACTTTGCTTAGGGTTATCCTTTTTTAGATGC
>NZ_JAQWTM010000157.1 GCF_029242675.1 Flavobacterium sp. | reverse complement strand
AATTATTGACATAATATTGTTTATAACTAAAGGTGCTATCTAAAACTAATTTTCATTAAATTTGAGAAATGCAAAGCTAATAATAGTAAATTCAAAAAAGCAAAAAAGCAAAAACAAATTCAAAATAAAAACCAATTGTTTAGGCGCTAACAAAGCAAAATAATTGGCTTTTAACAAATCATTATTTTTAATATAAAACTACAACTTTTGAACGAAAGAATTATCGAGCTCATAGACATCGCTCCAAAAGAGTTTTGGGGTGCTCAAGACACTCATCTTGAAATGATTAAAAAATATTATCCAAAATTAAAAATAGTTGCGAGAGGGACAACTTTAAAAGCATTTGGAGAAAAAGAAATATTAGACGAGTTCGAAAAACGTTTTCACAGGCTAATGGTCCATTTTTCAAGGTATAACAATATCGATAATAATGTCATCGAGCGTGTTATTCTTGGAGATAGTCAAGACGAAAAAAGAATGTCACCTAATGATAAAATTTTAGTGCACGGGGTTGGTGGTAAAATTATCAAGGCGATGACTCCCAATCAGCAATTGCTTGTTGATACCATTAATAAAAACGATATGGTGTTTGCTGTAGGACCCGCCGGTACCGGTAAAACCTATACAGGAGTAGCGATGGCCGTAAAAGCGCTTAAGGAAAAACAAGTGAAACGTATCATTTTGACTCGTCCTGCGGTAGAAGCAGGTGAGAATCTAGGTTTTTTACCGGGTGATATGAAAGAAAAATTGGATCCTTACATGCAACCCTTGTACGATGCGTTGCGCGATATGTTGCCTAATGAAAAATTAGAAGACTATATTTTAAAAGGAATTATTCAAATTGCTCCTTTAGCCTTCATGCGGGGTCGAACGCTTGATAATGCTTTTGTGATTTTGGATGAAGCACAAAACACTACGCATTCGCAAATGAAAATGTTTTTGACGCGTATGGGAAAAAGTGCCAAATTCATGGTTACTGGTGATCCCGGACAAGTAGATTTGCCACGCAGAACCATTTCAGGATTAAAAGAAGCCTTGTTAGTATTAAAGGATGTGGAAGGTATTGGGATTATTTACCTAGATGATAAGGATATTGTCCGACACCGATTAGTTAAAAAAGTAATTGATGCTTACAAGCAAATTGAAAATAACGATTAGAACCTTTGTTTGAAAAGCAATAGTTTAGAATAAAAATGATGCGACCCCAATTGGGGTCGTATTTATGAAATAAAAAATCAAAATAAATAAGTATTGAAGAACGTAATTATAACAGGTGCATCAGGTGGAATAGGGAAAGAGTTAGCATTGCATTTTGCTAAAAATAACTGGAATGTTATCGCTACCATGATTTGCTTGGAACAAGAAAAAGAACTTCAAAATATTGAAAATATAAAATGTTACATACTCGATGTAACTAGTACGGATAGTGTAAATGCGGCCAAAACTGTCATATTGCAGGACTATAAAACAATAGATTTAGTGATCAATAATGCTGGAGTTGGCTACCGAAGTTTTGTCGAACTAGCTGAAGATGAAGAAATAGACAAAATTGTTAATGTAAATTGGTTAGGAGTGGTAAAAGTATGCCGCGCTTTTATTCCGGTTTTTCGATTGCAAAATAACGGGCACTTTATCAATATTTCTTCTATAGCTGGATTGGTCAATTTACCGCTAGGTAGTTTTTATCACGCTACAAAGCACGCTGTGGAAAGCTTTTCGGAATGTTTGGCTTATGAAGTCAAGGATTTTAATATCGCGATCTCTACGGTTCAATTTGGAAACACACCTTCTAATTTTCAAAAAAATGTAACTCGATCGGAACAATCTTCGATTGCTTCTTACAACTCCTTAATGGCTACTATTAATGAGGTTGTTGAGCGAAAAACCAAGAAAAACAAGGACTTAAAGCCTAAAATTAGTAGTGAGATATTAAAAATTGCCGAAAACCCAAAACCAAAATTCAAACGATATACAATCGGATTTGATGCAACTTTGCTATCATTTTTAAGAGGCCTATTAGGATATCGTCTTTTTGGACGATTAATTGAACGCTTTGTATTTAAGTAAAATGGGGTAGATAAACGAGCTAGGATAATTGTTTTTTTGCTTCTTGAGCAGAATAACAATAAATTTGAGGAACTAAATAAGGATGTTAAAAATAATGAAGCAGGAGATAAAAGTAATTATAAGCGATTTAGACGGTACGCTATTAAATCCCAATCATGAAATTGGGACCTACACTAAAACAGTTTTTCAGGAACTGTACCAACAAGGTTTTATGATAGTTATCGCAACGGGTAGACACCACCTAGATGCTATGCCTATTGTAGATACGCTAGGTTTTCCAACTTATTTAGTAACTTCTAATGGCGCTAGAATTCATGCTCCCAACCGCGAGTTACTGTACGCTAAAAACATTGATTCTGATGTGATAAAAGCAATTCTGTCGGTTGACCGTAGTGCTGAAATTACTACAGTTTTGTTCAAGGAGGAAGTGTGGCAAACAAGCAAGGACAATCCTAAAATCAATAGTTTTCAAACGAAAATGAATTACGCTCCGGAAATTGTCGATTTTGACCTACTAGAGGATTACTCAGGAATAAAATTATTTTTCACCCATGACAAGCACAGTGTATTAGTAGAACTTCGGGACCGAATCGCAACAAAGTATTCCCAGCATTTTAACCATGCTTTTAGTTTACCACATTGCTTAGAATTCATGCACAAATCAGTAGATAAGAGCGTTGCCATACAGGCAATTTTAGAGAAAGAGAGTTTTACTTTGCAACAAGCGATTTCATTTGGAGATGGATATAATGACGAAGAAATGCTAAAAGCAACAGCGAAAGGACTTTTAATGGGGAATGCACCTGAGAGTTTAAAAACTAAATTATCATATTTAGAAACTATTGAACCTAATAGTGAAGATGGAGTAGCTAAGTATTTAGAATTAAATTTTTTAACTAATAAAAATAAGTACAAAACGACCAATATTTAATCATTAAAAAAGACTACTATTACTATGAAAAAAAACATACTAGTACTATTGTTTCTGACTTGTAGCTTCGCTGTGCAAAGTCAAAAGTTGCAATTAGAGGAAATCATGAAAGGAGATGGTTTCATCGGAAATCAACCAACTAATCAAAGATGGTCTTTGGATGGTCAAAAAATTTATTTTGATTGGAATCCAAAAAACGAAATCGGTTCAAGCACCTATTTTGTTGATAAAAGCAATAAAAAAGCACAATTAGCGTCCGCTAAAGAAGCTGCATTTTCAAAATTAAATTTTGTTAGAAAGCCTGGTTCTAACCTAGCGTATTATGTGAGTAAAGGAGCTTTATATAGTTATGCTATCAAAGAAAACCGAATTAAAAAACTCATTCAACAAAGTAGTGCAATCTCTAATTTGCAATTGGCTCACGAAGATGGTGTTTTGTTTTTTGAACAAGAGGACAATATGATGAAGTTCAATACTGTCAACGGAACTTTGGTACAATTATCTAATTTTAAAAGTGGTAAAGCACCAAAAGAAGATGCTCAGGCCGATTCCTTTTTGAAAACTCAACAAAAGGAACTTTTCCTTTTCGTAAGAGATCAAGAAGCTAGTAAAAAATGGTACAAAGAAAAGGCAGACGAACTAAAATCGGATTTTCCCAAAGAATATTTTTATGGTAAAAACAGCATACAAGGCCTAAAAGTAAACCCAAATGGGAATTATTTAACTTTCAATGCCGCTGAGCCTACTGATTTAAAAAGTGAGAAAATGGAGGTTTTCATCACTTCTGACGGTTACAACAAGTCGCCTGATACGAAGAGAAAAGTTTCTGTAGACAACCTGACACCTATTAAGTTTGGTGTGTATTCAATGCTAAAAGATTCGGTTTATTACATGAATTTCTCAAAATTAAGTCACTTAAAAGATACACCTGAATACTATAAACTGTATGATAATTTAAAAGATAAAGAAAAAACAGAAAGACTTATTTATGTACAAGAACCAACCTACAATGATAACGGTTCACTAGCAGTAACGGAAATCAGAAGCCAAGACAACAAAGACCGTTGGATTGTAAAATTAAATTTGGCAGAAGGTACCTTCGAAGAAATCGATTATCAGCATGACGAGGCATGGATCGGTGGGCCAGGCATTCCTTCTTACACTTACAGTTCGGGAACTTTAGGTTTTTTAGGAGATAACAACACGATTTACTATCAATCTGAGACTTCCGGATATTCGCATTTGTACACCTATAATCTTAATTCTAAGAAAAAACAGCAATTGACTAAGGGAAAT
>NZ_JAQWTM010000052.1 GCF_029242675.1 Flavobacterium sp. | reverse complement strand
AACGATTTATACTGGTTTAATTGCTTTATTGGATCAAGGTATTTCAGAGGTAAATGCGGGAACATCTACAATATCTCCGGGAACGAACAGTACAATTTTTCCGGGAGCGTTTGCCACTTCTAAAACAAATTGGGTTAAATTTGCAAATACGCTAAAACTTAGAATGTTTTTGCATTACAGTGAAAAAAACCCAACTTTTGCTAAAAATAAAATAGATGAGTTAGTAAGTTCTGGAGCGTTGCTTATGACAAGTAATGCTGATAGTTTCCAAATGAATTTTGTTGATGCAGCTAATGCAAGAAATCCAATTGATCAATTTGAGACGAACAGAGCAAATAACTTAGTAGCTAACGCTAAATTAGTTGGTATGATGAATGGTAAAGCAGATCCTAGAAGACAATTCTATTTTACACAATTGCCTGCTAATTCTGGAAACTATGTTGGAGCTGTGGGTGGTGCGCCTGCTTCTCCTGCTAGCTATTCAAAGATCCATACGTATTTAAGAGGGACTTTGACAGGTTCAGCCTATTCAGGTGCTGCTCCAATCAGAATGTTGACATTTGCAGAGTATAATTTCATAAGAGCTGAATCTTCTCTTAGATTTGCTTCTCCAGGAGTTGCACAAACCTTCTTTCAAGCAGGAATTAGAGCCTCAATGGAAAGTGCAGGTGTTGCTGCTGCTGATATAACTACGTATTTAACTACTTATGGTGTTTTAACGGGTACTCCTGCTCAACAATTAGAACAAATTATTAATGAGAAATATATAGCTAGCTACGGTGTAGTTTTAGAGCCATGGACTGACTGGAGAAGAACGGGTTATCCAACTTTAGTCTTGCCATCAAATGCGGTAACTTCTTTTGTACCTAGGTCTCTATTTTACCCACAATCAGAGATTGATTTGAATCCTGAAAATGCAACTCAAAAAGCAAATATGAGCGCTAGAGTATTTTGGGATACTAGACCATAATAATTGTAGTTTACTTGAGATATAGATAATCATCTCAATTAAAATTTAATAAGAAGGCAGCAGTGATTTATTTTCACTGTTGCCTTTTTTTGTTGATTTGGTTTTTTTTAGCTCTGTCTTTTATTGTTTTGTTGGTTTTAAATTGTATTAAGTGTTCCATGTGAGACTGAAATTTGTATTTTGTCCCATAAACAGTTCACTATTGTTATTTTGTGATTAACAATTATTGTTGCTTTATGTACTATTTTTTTATAATGTTTTTAGTTTTTTCATACTATTAAATTTATCGTTTGTAGATTAGACTTATTTAATGTTATGGTGTGCTTGTAATTTGTTTTTTTGAGTATTGGTAATAATGAATTTAAGTAATTAAGTTTCTTTTTTGTTTATCTTATTTTGTCTAAATATTTTACAATTTTAGCTAAAAGTGTTGTTGGTTTATTTTTTTGTTAATTACTTTCACTCGTATCTGGACATTTGCTAAGTGGTGAGTAAAATGATTTTGTATATTTCTTATTTTGAATTAATGCTAGATATTTATAAGAATTTATTTCCGTTTTTGTATTATATATACTAAAATTAATTTTTAGTTGATAATTAGTAATAATTTTTAATTTCTCTTTATAAAGCTATATTCTTAAATTTTAGAATTATTGATCTTCTATCTGATGCACTGAATTATTGCTTGATTGATCGATTGTTTCTATTTTTATTATTTTTATAACTATATTTTAACATTTTACATTATTTTCATGAAACTTATATTTTTATAGGATTTTATGCATTAAATCTTTGTTTTTCCAAAGTTTTTTTAATTTTTTATCAACCTTTGTTAAAGTAAATACAATATTTGGAGCCTTTGTATTTGGTTTTTTAAGATATTTTTATGAAATTTGTGATTAACTAATTCAAAATTAATTAACATGAGATTAAAATTTAAATGGATTTTATCGCTTATCATAGCGTTATCTATACAATTCTCTTTCGCTCAAGAGAAAATTGTAAAAGGAACAGTGACAGATGCAACGGGTCCAATACCTGGAGTAAATGTTGTTGTTAAAGGAAAGAAAACTGGAATTCAAACCGATTTCGATGGTAAATTCGCCATTAGTGCAAAAACTGGAGATGTTTTAGTGTTTTCTTTTGTTGGTATGGAGGATAAATCAGTAGCAGTAGGCGCTTCTAGCGTGCTTAATGTTAAGCTTGCATCATCGTCTCAAGCATTAGATGAGGTGGTTGTTGTTGCTTACGGAACTCAAAAGTCAAAAGCTATTGTTGGATCAGTTGTAACTGTTGGTAAAGAGGTTTTAGAAAAGCAGCAAGCAACTAGTGTTTTAACGGCTCTACAAGGAAGTGTTGCGGGTGTAAATATTATCGCAGCTGGTGGTCAGCCAGGTGAAAACCCTACAATTCGTATTCGTGGAATCGGTTCTATCAACGCGTCTGCAGAACCTTTGATAGTTCTTGATGGTGCGCCATTTAGTGGAAATTTGAATACTATTAGTTCGGATCAAATCGAATCTATAAGTGTTTTGAAAGATGCGTCTTCAACTGCTTTGTACGGTTCTAGAGGGTCTAACGGTGTTATCTTGATTACTACTAAAAGAGGTAGATTAGCGTCTCCACCAAGAGTTACGGCTTCTACACTACTTGGTTTTGCAGGAAATGCTGTTAAACTACACGATTTAGTTGACTCAGATACCTATGTTAAATATGCATGGGAAGGTTTAAGAAATGCTAATCAATACGTGAGCAACCAAACTGCTGCTGTTGCAGGAGCAAACGCTTCAAATCAATTAATAGGTAATCTAGGGTACAACCCATACACTGTTGCTGTACCAGTAGATGCGAATGGAAATTTAGTTACTACTCAGAAAAAGTGGGAGACTAACTGGGCGGACTTAATGTTAAATAATGCTGCTGTAAGGAAAGAGCACACCTTTGGTGTAAGTGGAGGTAGTGATAATACATCTTATGCATTCACAACCAATTATTTGGCTCAAGAAGGAAATGTTGTTACTTCTAACTTTGATCGTGTTACAACACGTTTGAGTATCGATTCACAGGTAAGTAAATCAGTTAAGGCGGGTATTACTGCTTTTTATTCTACTTCAAAGCAAAACTTTCCAACTCAAAGTGGGTCTAGTTTTCAAAGTGCTGTACAGTGGATCTATACAGTTCCTTCATATTATCCAGTATACAGAAGAGATGATAGTGGAGATTTGATTAAAGATGGTAAAGGAAATAACATTTTTGATTATGGTGCTAACAATGGTCAAATTGTGAATGGTACTCGTCCTCAATTGAACAATGAGAACGCTTATGGTGCTTTATTCAATTACAAAATCGAAAATAAAAGAGATAATTTTACTGCAAATGCTTACGTAGAATTTACTTTAGCTAAAGATTTGACTTTTAAAACAAATTTAGCTTACGATAAGTATTTGTTTGATTCTTATAATTATGCAAACAATGAAGTTGGATTTGCTTCAAGTGTTGACGGAAGGGTAACTCAGAATAGAGACATAACTACATCAACGAATCTAATCAACAGCTTAAATTACAAGAAATCATTTGGAAATCATAATTTTACAGGTACTCTTATTCAAGAGGCTTACAAGTATGAAATTGATGCTTTAGGTGCTCAAGGTGAAGGTTTCTTGCCAGGAGTTTTTGTTCTTGACGGTAGTACAACACCTTCTAATGTTTCAGGTAGTACAACTGAAGAAAGAATTTCAAGTTATTTAGGTCGTTTATCATACAATTTCAAAGAGAAATACTTTTTAGAGGGTTCGTATCGTAGAGATGGATCAACACGTTTCAAAAGTGATGTTAGATGGGGAGATTTTTATGCAGTTGGTGCTTCTTGGTTAATTTCTGAAGAAAGTTTCCTTAAAAATAGCTCAGTAATTGATCTTTTAAAACTGAAAGCTTCATATGGAGAACTAGGTAATAATAGACTTGCTTCTTATTTTCCTTACTTGCAATTGTTTAATACAGGTTGGAATGAGTTAGAGAATACGGGAGTTGTTCTTGGAGCGGCGGTTGACTCTGCTTTAACATGGGAAAAGACGGCTTCTTCTAATATTGGTTTGGAGTATGGTTTGTTTAATAATAGGATTTCTGGAACTGTTGATTATTACAGTAAAGAGTCTGTTGATTTGATTTACGGTAAGCCAATTCCGGGTTCAACTGGAACAACTAGTATAACAACTAATATTGGGTCTATTAAAAATTCAG
>NZ_JAQWTM010000045.1 GCF_029242675.1 Flavobacterium sp. | reverse complement strand
GCCTTAAACCGTAAAATCATTGATTCCTTGCAACGCCTTAATCCTAAAGCCAAAGTAATAACCTTAGGTGATTTAAACGATGGGCCATTTAACAATAGTGTTAAAAAAGCATTAGGTGCCAAAGCTAAAAAAGCAGAGGTGCCACCCTTAGGTATCTACAATCCCTTTGAAGAAATGGCCAAAAAAGGGTTAGGAACAATTGCTTTTAGAGATTCTTGGGATATTTTTGATCAAATTATGGTGTCACAATCTTTGATAAGCAGTGATTTTTCGACCTACCAATATTGGAAAGCGGGAATCTATAATAAACCTTTTTTAATCCAAACATCGGGGCAATATAAAGGCTATCCCAAGCGACACTCACCAACCGAAGTGGGTTTCAGCGACCATTTCCCCGTTTACATTTACTTGATTAAAGAAGTAAAATAAGCGAACACTTTGTGAATTTGTAAAGCCAGCATCACAAAGCTTTTTAGTAAATTAGCACTCAATATATAATTCAAAAAAATATGGCAATAGCTAAACCGTTCAACCTGACTAAATGGATCGAGGACAACCGCCAATTATTAAAACCACCGGTGGGGAACAAGAATTTGTACATGGAATCTGGTGATTACATCGTGATGGTCGTGGCAGGCCCAAATGCGCGTAAAGATTATCATTATAACGAAACCGAAGAGCTTTTTTACCAACTTGAAGGCAGTATAAAAGTGATCATTCAAGAGGATGGTGTCCGTAAAGAAATGGAACTGAATGCTGGCGATATGTATCTGCATCCCGCCGAAACTCCGCATTCTCCTGTTCGCTTTGAGGGTTCTATCGGGTTGGTCATCGAGCGCAAACGTGCCGGTCAAGGTTTTGTCGATGGACTGCTTTGGTTTTGTGATAACTGCAATAATAAACTGCACGAAGTCTATTTTGAGTTAACGGATATCGAAAAAGATTTTTTGCCTCATTTCGAGCATTTCTATAATTCAGAGGATTTACGTACGTGCACTTCATGCGGAACCGTTATGGAGGCCGACCCCCGATTTGTGGCTCAAAAATAAGTGGTTTTAGGAGCTATTTCCTGCTGTACGTTCTATCTATTCCTTCTTAAAGAAAGAAGGAATAGGATGCCACTTCCATCAGGGCTAAGCGCTATAACTCGAATCGAACACCCTGCTCTGGAAAATAAAGATCCAATCCTAGATTGTTTTCTTGAATGAGCTGTTCCTTGATTTTTAGCATAGCGCTAGTAGGAGGCTTGAGGTGCGTTATGACAATTTTACAACTCTGCAAGGCTTTTTCTCCTGTTAAGTTGGCTAAAACCTCTAACTCTTCCAGTAAGAGTTTTGGTGTTAAGTGGCCGTATAAGGAACCTTCAGGCTGCTCGTTTGGAAACGATACTTCAATAAATAAGCCTTTGAGTTGTTTGTTTTTTATTAAAGGTGCAATGGCTACCCATAAGGAAAATAAGTGGGTGCTTTTTTCTACACGATCGGCTCCCGTATCGCCTAAGTATAGCGCATAAGCGTCTTTGTCTTTTAATAAAAAAGCAGTGCTTTCATACGGATTTACATGACTTAAAGGGAAAGCCTTTACCGTCATTGTAGTATTGTTAATAGCAGTTGATGTAAGTGGTTGCAGTGTTTGGAAATGGTATTTCTTAAGCGGAAACCCCAGACCTGCATCACCAAAATTAGCCCAAGTTTCACCATTAAAATAGTGTTTTTGCATCAGTTGCATGCATTGATTCGTGGCATAAACTGTCTTAGCGGCATCTGTAGGTGAATTGATAATTAATCCTGATACATGATCTAGGTGAGCGTGGGAAATAAAATAGCCTTTGATGTACTCTTGTAAAACAGTGTTAGCGGATACCGTGAAAGTAGTATTTGCAATTGCTTTTTCTATTCCCGCATTGATCGTTCCTGCATCTAAACAGATGTAGTCCTGACTGTTTATTGGCGCGAGTAGATAAGCTGATAAATTGGTTTCGTCACTACCACCTTTAACTCCTAAAGGCACCACTTGAAAACGCGACAAACTTGTCTTTTGAGCAAAACCGCAATAGGTAGTACCAAATATTAAAAGTGTAAAATAGAGAATAGCGCGCATAGGATGATTTTAAGTCTTATTTAAAAAAGTAAATTTAAGGTTCTTTATTTAAATCTAATTTATTGTCGATAGTATTTACTTGCTCGGTATTTATTTTAACTTTACTCTAAGATGTTATTTTATAGTTTGATTCTATAAATCCAACTTGAAATAGTATATTTGTAATAAGAATATAACAATTTTAACCAAAAAAGTTACAATGATAACAATAGCAAATCAATTCGGAATGAAAGAGGCTTTGACTCAATTGGGTATAAAGGACATAAATGAAGGAACTTCAACAGGATTAAATCACTTTTCAAATGGAGATCTACTCGAAAGTTTTTCACCTGTAGATGGTCAATTGATTGCCAAAGTTAAAACCACCACCGCTGCTGATTATGAAAAAGTAATGGAGTCAGCAACTGCTGCTTTTAAAACTTTTAGAACAATGCCAGCACCGCAACGTGGAGAAATTGTACGTCAGTTTGGAGAAAAATTACGTAAAAATAAAGAAGCATTAGGTAAGCTCGTTTCTTATGAAATGGGTAAATCCTTGCAAGAAGGATACGGTGAAGTCCAAGAAATGATTGATATCTGCGATTTCGCAGTAGGACTTTCTCGCCAGCTACATGGATTGACCATGCACTCGGAGCGTCCAGGACACCGTATGTATGAGCAATACCACCCAATGGGAGTGGTTGGAATCATTTCAGCATTCAACTTTCCAGTAGCCGTTTGGGCGTGGAACACCGCACTAGCTTGGATTTGTGGAGATGTTTGCGTTTGGAAACCATCTGAGAAAACGCCATTGTGTGGAATAGCTTGTCAAAATATTATAGCTGAGGTTATCAAAGAAAATAATTTGCCTGAAGGAATCTCGTGCTTGATCAACGGTGATTACAAAGTGGGTGAAATGATGACAAGCGATAAACGCGTACCATTAATTTCAGCTACGGGTTCTACTCGCATGGGGAAAATTGTAGCACAAACTGTGGCGGGACGATTAGGTAAATCATTATTAGAATTAGGTGGAAACAATGCAATTATTGTAACACCCGATGCTGATATTAAGATGACTGTTATTGGAGCTGTATTTGGAGCAGTTGGTACGGCGGGACAACGTTGTACTTCAACGCGTCGTTTAATAATTCATGAAAGTATCTATGAAACGGTTAAGGATGCTGTGGTTTCGGCTTATGGTCAATTGCGCATAGGAAACCCATTAGACGAAAACAATCACGTAGGTCCAGTTATTGATACGCATGCGGTACAAATGTACAACCATGCCCTTGCTAAAGTTGTGGCTGAAGGTGGTAAAATTTTAGTTGAAGGTGGCGTGCTTACGGGAGAAGGGTATGAAAGTGGTTGTTATGTTAAACCAGCGATCGCTGAGGCCGATAACTCATTTGAAATCGTTCAACACGAAACTTTTGCACCCGTATTATACTTGCTTAAATACTCCGGAACGGTAGAGGATGCTTTAGCGATTCAAAACGGTGTGGCGCAAGGTTTATCATCAGCGATTATGACTAATAATTTACGTGAAGCAGAATTGTTCTTATCTGTTGTAGGATCTGATTGCGGAATTGCAAATGTAAATATTGGTACTTCGGGAGCAGAAATAGGTGGTGCTTTTGGTGGAGAAAAAGAAACGGGTGGCGGAAGAGAATCAGGATCGGATGCTTGGAAAGTGTACATGCGTCGTCAAACAAATACCATTAATTATACTACTAGTTTGCCTTTGGCACAAGGAATCAAATTTGATTTGTAGTAGGATCACACTATAAAAAAAAGGCAATGTGAATTTTCAAATTGCCTTTTTTTATGCTTTTATCCGATTATTAAAAATTAAATGCAGCTCCAATATTCAATGCAAATTGATTGTTTAATCGTCCAAAACCAGTTACAGTTTTGTCATATTTCGCAATTGGTACACTGGCCTCAGTAAATAAACCAAAACCATCTGACAAGAAATAACGAAATCCTAAATGCCCACCAAAATTTTTCAATCCTAAATCAATTCCAGGATATAGATCCATTTTTGATCCAAGTTCAAATACATCTCCCAAGTTGGCATTAAATCGCGCTTTCAAATCTATACGATCTTGGAAAACTGGAATTTCACCCAAGGCGTTTGCCCGAACAGAAAGTAAATAATTACCAGTTAATCCCACCGAAATATTTTCGCCTAGTCCAAAATCCGTAGAGAGGTAAATACCAGTTCCACCATCTTGCAGGTTTGTTCCTATTTGCCCTTTAGCGTCCCCTTTTCCTTTATAGGCTTGTGCTTGTATCATGCAAGCAGTAAAAAGAACCAAGGCAGTTAGTACTTTTTTCATGATTTTTATTTAAAAATTTGTAGACTATAAATGTAGCTTTTTTTAGGCTAATTTCGGCCCTTTTCCTCAAAATACAGCTGATGTAAGGGTTCGCTTTGCCAAAATTCTTTTGTATCCACATCCATAATTGTTAGTGGTCCTTTGAAGGCTGCTCCTGTATCTACATTCCAAATACACGCTTTTTGTACAGGTACTGTCATGCCAATTCGGGTAACCGGAGTATGTCCTATATACACTTCATCGTATAATGTCAATCTTTTTGGATACAATAAATCATTTGGCTTGATACTAGGGTCAAGTGATAGCGCCGTTTCCCATAGGGTACGATCCCAATAAAATAATTTAGGATAGAACTCATATTTAACACCATTCATATTCGTGAATCCCGCATGAACAAATAATCGGTTTTTTTCGTCCAAGTGATAGTCATCTAACGAAGTTAAGAATTGAATATGTCGTTCTTTAGTCTCTGATTGCACTTTGGCGTAAGCATTAACAGTCGCTTCGCCACCATGGTTGTACCATAATAAATTGTCCTTACTTTCTTGAAGCCAATGCAATAAGAGTTCGTCGTGATTTCCTCTAATAAAAACACAGCTATTGGTCGAACGTAGTTCGATTAAATAATCAATGACTTGGGGCGACTGACTCCAGCCGTCGACATAATCTCCTAAAAAAATTAAACGGTCTTTTGATGTAACCTGGGCTCTTTCTATAATTTGGTGTAGGGCGCGTAAACCGCCATGTATATCACCTATAACAAGTGTTCTCATTTTATGTGTGGTCAATCGGGATTATACAAACAACGTAAGGGTTGTTTTTTCTAAAAAGATAAAAATAAACAAAAGAGTTAGGAAGCGATAATTTTTAACGGTTTTTATTTTTGGTACCAGTAAATAAAGATGTTTTTGCTTAGTTTAAAAGAGGTAAAATATCACTAAATTTAGTGATTGTTTAGTGTTAATTATTTTTTGTAACTTTACAAAAACATACAAACACGAAACAGATGAACACACTTATTACTTTGTCGATATTGATTATCAGAACGATACTAAGTTTACTAAATGATGTGTTATCTTTTTTTAACCTTCACCTTTAGTATCGTACTTCATTTTCCTGACTACTCTCATGGCTTCCTTGAAGGAAGAATAAACAGTAGGATATACCTTAAGTAGTGTTTTAGCGTCTATTAGTTTTTCTCTAGCTTCCACAAATCCATTTAAATAACAAATAAGTAGTGCTGAGGGTAAGTTTTCTAAATCCTTAAGGGCTCTCTCATTCAATTGAAAACCTTTTTTTAGGGTAAGCAGCAAGGCCAAGTTGGCGTTGTAAATATGATAAAGTACTTTTTTATTGTATTCAGGTGGCTGAAAAAGCATTTCGCTTTCTATTTTATAATAGCCATTTTCATAAAAATAAATCGTTTTTTTCTCTAACGGATAATAAGTTGTTTTATCATTTAACCCTAACGGGATGTATTCAACAATTGTAAAACTATCTTCGTCATAATTGATGGTGACCACATCTTGAGCGGAATAAAACAGTTTAATTTGCTCATTGATTAGCTCAATATCCACTCTTGACAAAAAAGTCTTGTCTCTAATTTTTTTTGGAATACCGGCCCAACAAATAACGAATAGCTCCTTAAATACTTTGTACTTAGGCGACATGTCTTTGTGTCTAAAATTCATGAAATCAAAAACACCATCTAAAGTATATTGTATATTGTTTCGTGAATTATTTTCAATATCAATGACTGTCTCCGTATTTAGGTAATTTTTTTCAATAGGTTCTATCGTAGGAGTAGTGTTACTACCGCGTCGTATAAAGGTACTATTTGCAATAATGGTATGAATTCCTTTTTTAAAATGCGAAGGTTTGTTTTTTGGTTTAATGGTCACTAGTCCTACAACCTTGTCTTTGGGTAAATTAGGAAAAGGAACGTTTTCGTATTGAATTTTAGGAGGGTTTTCTAGATAAGCATTCACCAAATTCTGAATCCGACTATCATCAAAAAAATCATCTCCAATTATTTCATTGTCTTGGTCCTCAACGCCCACTACAATATAGGAATTGTTGGCCGGATTAGAGTTGGATAAGGCGCAAATGTGTTTTAGGAATTTGGCCTTACCTTCTCTAGTATGTAAGTTCAATTGGCGCTTTTTATCGTAAAAACTGCTCTCGTCATTATGAGCGAGTAAATTTTTGATTAAAAGGCGTTTATTGATCATAGCGCTTTTTTTTTAATCTCTTTTTACAATTGTTGATGAAGCTTGTGCGGTACTCATTACGATCAAATCAGCGATATTAACATGATAAGGTCTTGAGACTACAAAATGAATAATATCGGCTATATCCGCTGCTTGAAGGGGCGTAAATCCCTTATATACATTTTCAGCGCGGTTGGAGTCGCCTTTAAATCGTACTTCACTAAACTCGGTTTCAACCATACCTGGATGAATGGCGCCTACGCGAATTCCAAACGGATTTAAGTCAATACGCATTCCTTGATTTAAGGCGTCCACAGCATGTTTGGAAGCACAATAAACGTTTCCATTTGGGTATACTTCTTTGGCAGCCGTAGATCCAATATTGATAATATGCCCTGATTTTCTTTCGATCATTTGCGGGATCACCGCTTTAGAAACATATAAAAGTCCTTTTACGTTAATGTCAATCATCGCGTCCCAGTCGTCAATGTCTCCTGTTTGAATAGGATCTAGGCCATGCGCATTTCCAGCGTTGTTTATCAATACATCGATAGTTGAGAAATTTTCAGGCAAATTATGTATCGATTCGAATACACTATTTTTGTCCCTTACATCAAACTGCAGGCAGTGCACCTCGGTAAAAGCACTTAATTCTTGTTTGAGTTCAAGTAAACGATCTTCTCGTCTGCCGCATAAAATAACGCGGTAATTATTTTTGGCTAAAATTTGGGCTGTTGCTTTACCAATGCCGCTGGTAGCACCAGTTATTAAGGCTGTCTTATTCATTTTTATTTATTTATGGTATTTCTCGTTTAATGGTCAATTTTTAAATTAAGGAACATCTTCTCCCATGCTTTCAGACCAAATTGCGAACCAATCTTCTTTTTCTAACTCTAAGGCGACGGCTTTGTGTAATGCTTGGATACGCGCGACATTCACGGTACCCGCTATCGGTATTACTTTAGCAGGATGTTTTAAAACCCATGATAATAAAAGGGTGTCGGATCCTAAACCATATTTAGAGACGAGTGTAGCTAATAATTTTTTCAAGCGGTGGGTTTGCGGCAAATCAGTTCTAAAAACAGATCCTAATGGATTCCATGACATGGGACGAATATTGTGGATTTGCATATAATCCAAACTACCATCAAGCATCGGCTCGTAATTAGTAGCTGAAAATTGGATTTGGTTGTAATTTACGGCTGTTTTTTGACGAATTAAATCGGTTTGAGAAGTTGTGAAATTAGACAACCCAAAATCGATAATTTTACCATCTGATTTTAACTTTTCAATTGCTTCGGCAATTTCATCTGATCGCATCAAAGGGCTCGGTCTGTGCAATAAAAAAACGTCTAAATAGTCTGTTTGTAAATTAGTTAAAGAGCGTTCAGCTGATGCAATTATATGTTCTTTAGAGTAATCGTAATGTTTGATTTTGTTATTGCGGTTTTCGGCAGTCATCTGAATTCCACATTTCGAAATTAACTGCATTTTATCTCGTGCAATTTGGCTGGCTGCAAATGCTTTTCCAAAGGCTTCTTCGGTCGTGTAGGAACCGTAAATATCGGCGTGATCGAAAGTGGTAATTTTGTTTTCTAAGCAAATTTGAATCATGCTTTCCATTTCATTTATGGTCAGGTTTTTATCCCAAACACCCCAGTTCATGGTTCCAGCAATTATAGGTGATAATGTTGTTTTAGTCATGGCTTTTATTTTTATTCGAAATCACTAATATTCGGATTTCTAGGTATATTTTTCAAAGTTCTTAAAAATATAAAAATTGTATCATAATTCGTCCTTAAAATTAAGGGGTTGACGGAAGTTTTAACCATTTTTTAACATCTTACCTCTAAAAAAAATTCAATTTGCACTCTCAAATATAAGGCATTAAATTCAAGGTTTTAAAAATAATAATATGGAAGAGAATACATCGACTTTAGACATTAGAGCAATCAATGAGAAGATAGAGAGAGAGAGCGCATTTATTGACCTTCTATCAATGGAAATGAACAAAGTGATTGTGGGTCAAAAGCACATGGTTGAACGATTGTTGATTGGATTACTAGGACAAGGACACATTTTATTAGAAGGAGTACCTGGATTAGCGAAGACTTTAGCAATAAACACTTTGTCGCAAGCAATTCATGGCTCTTTTAGTCGTATTCAGTTTACACCAGATTTATTACCTGCCGATGTTGTAGGTACAATGATTTACAATATTAAAGCAAATGAATTCTCGATCAAAAAGGGACCTATTTTTGCCAATTTTGTCCTTGCCGATGAGATTAACCGTGCGCCTGCCAAGGTACAATCAGCTTTGCTTGAAGCGATGCAAGAAAAGCAAGTAACTATTGGTGATACTACTTTTAAACTAGACAGACCGTTCCTAGTACTAGCAACTCAAAACCCTGTAGAGCAAGAAGGAACGTACCAATTGCCAGAAGCGCAAGTGGATCGTTTTATGCTAAAAACAGTTATTGATTATCCTAAAATGGATGAAGAACGCTTAGTAATTCGTCAGAATTTAAAAGGAAGCTACGAGAAAGTAAACCAAGTCGTTTCAGTAGAGCAAATTTTACGTGCTCAAGAGGCAGTTCGTGAGGTTTACATGGATGAGAAAATAGAAAAATACATTCTAGATATTGTTTTTGCAACGCGTTACCCTGAGAAATACAAACTAGCTGAATTGAAGCCTTTGATTAGTTTTGGTTCGTCTCCGCGTGGAAGTATCAATTTAGCTGTAGCGGCGAAATGTTATGCTTTTATCAAACGTCGTGGGTATGTTATTCCTGAGGATGTACGTGCCGTAGTGCATGATGTATTGCGTCATAGAATTGGAATTACCTACGAAGCAGAGGCCGAAAATATTACGTCAGTAGATATCATTAATAAAATCGTAAACGAAGTAGAAGTTCCATAAAGTGAATAGTAATAAGTGAATCGTACGGAGCCTTGGCTCGTTACTATTCACTATTCACTAATTACTAATTACTAAAAAAATGGATACAAAAGACCTTTTAAAAAAAGTACGTAAAATAGAAATCAAAACCCGAAGATTGAGTGATCACATCTTTTCGGGGGAATACCATACGTCGTTCAAAGGCCGCGGAATGACATTTAGTGAAGTACGCCAATATCAATACGGAGATGATATTCGAAATATTGATTGGAATGTTACCGCACGTTACAACGAAGCACACGTAAAAGTTTTTGAGGAAGAGCGGGAGTTAACCATGATGCTAATGGTTGATATTTCGGGTTCAGAAAGTTTTGGATCTAAAAATCAATTCAAGAAAGATATTGTTACCGAGATAGCAGCAACAATGGCTTTTTCAGCAACGCAGAATAATGATAAAATAGGACTGATTTTGTTTTCAGACCAAATTGAATTGTATATCCCTCCTAAAAAAGGCCGTTCGCATGTACTGCGTATTATTCGAGAATTGATTGAATTCCATCCGCAAAGCAACAAAACGGATTTATCGCAAGCGTTAAAGTTTTTGTCCAGCACACAAAAAAAGAAAGCCATAGTATTTGTGATCTCTGATTTCATGTGCGATGGCTACGACCAAACTTTAAAAATTGCTGCCAAGAAGCATGATATCACGGGTATTAGAGTGTACGACAGTAGAGAACAAAGTATGCCTAACCTAGGAATGGTGCCTATGCTTGACGCTGAAACGGGCACGGTCCAATTAGTTGATACAGGATCAAAATCCGTTCGCTTTAATTACGAAAAGTATTATAATGAACAGCTAAATTATTTTAAAGAAACGTTTAGTAAATCAGGTTCAGGAGTTGTAAATACAAGAGTTGATGAAAGCTATGTAACCAAGCTATTAGGTTATTTTAAATCGAGATAAAGCATTTTCCCAAATCCTCCTGATAGAGGTGTTGAAAACAAATGTTTCAAACAACATGAAAAAAAATATATACCTACTTATACTACTACTATGTTCTACCGTTTTTGCACAACAAAAACGAGTAGTAACTAGCATAGATACTACAAGAAATAAAATAGGCGCCGAGTTTAAACTAACAGTCAAAACTTCAGTAGATACCTTATCTAAAGTGGTGTTTCCTAATTTAAAAAATATCGGTGCGTTGGAGGTTATTCAATCCTATCCGGTAGATACGGTTAAAAATAACGACCGTTATGAGTTAATCAAAAAGTATGGTTTAACACAATTCGACTCCGGGAAGTACACGATTCCAAGTATAAAAATTTTGATCAATAGCAAATCCTACATGACTGATTCTATCGCTGTAGGAGTAGCGAATGTGCAAGTAGATACATTAAAACAAAAAATGTATGACATCAAGGACATTCAACCTGCAGCTGATGAAATTGGAAATTGGTGGAAGTATCTTTTAGTATTGGCACTAATTGCAGGTATTGGAGCCGCGATTTATTGGTACATCAAAAAATACCAAAAGAAAAAAATAGAAGCCGAAGTCTATAAAACACCAATTGAAAAAGCGACAAGTTTGCTCAACAGTTTGGAACAAAAAGAATTATGGCAAAAAGGAGAAGTAAAAGAATATTACAGTGAACTGACGGATATCGCTCGTAATTATATTGAAGAAGCGATTGAGATTCCGGCAATGGAAAGCACCACTTCTGAATTGATTGTAGCTTTAAGAGCGGCTTCTCTAAAAAAGAAAATGAGTGTTTCGCAAGAAACCATCGAAAATTTAGAGCGTGTATTAAAACAAGCCGATTTGGTGAAGTTTGCCAAATCGAAACCACTTGACTTTGAAATTACGGAGGATAAAAACAAAATTCAAAAAGCAATTTTGACTTTGGACAATGCTATTCCTGTTGAGGTTCCTGAGGAAGAGGATACTTTATTAAACGAAGCGCAACGTCAAAAACAAGTACAAATTCAGCTCAAGAAAAAACGAAACAAGCGTATCGCTATAACTGTCGCTTCGGTATTATTTTTATTGATTCTAACAACGGGCTATTTTATAGCGACTAAAGGGTTTACCTATGTAAAAGACAATATTATTGGGCATCCTACTAAGGAATTACTCGAATCAGAATGGGTAAAAAGTGAGTATGGAAATCCAAGTGTTTTGATTGAAACGCCTAAGGTTCTGAAACGAATCGATTTGACTAAGTCGCTACCTAAAGAAGGTTTGGCACTCATCAAGGACATGCAGTCTTTTGTGTACGGAAGCTTTGTCGACAATTTCTACTTGATGGTTTCTACCGTTAATTACAAGCAAGAGTCACAAATTGATTTGAAAAAGTCAATGGAGGTTACATTGCAAACGCTAGAATCGCAAGGAGCGAAAAATATGATCGTGAAACAGGAAGATTTCCAAACTGCTGAAGGTATTAGCGGACTTAAATCATACGGAACGTTTTCAAGAGTGAATGACGAAACGAATAGTAGAGAAGATTTGTATTATGAAATTGTTTTATTCAGTCAAAACGGTGGCTTGCAACAAATTCTAATTTTCCATGAGCAGGGAGATACCTATGCAGATCAAATTGCAGAACGCGTTTTAAGCTCTGTCGAATTAAAAATAGCAACTAAATAATGGGAAAATTAACATTTTTAAATCCTGAGTTTTTCTGGTTGTTTCTATTGATACCACTGGCCGTATTTTGGCTTTTTTATAAAAGAAACCAACAGGTAGCCACCCTAAAAATTAGTTCAATTAAAGGATTTCAAGGAAGCACTTCACTGTTAGTAAAGTTAAAGCCGTATCTAAGCGTATTGCGATTAGTTGCTTTGAGTTCATTAATTATTGCTTTGGCACGACCAAGAACAGTTGATATTAGTAATAAAACTAAAACGACTAAAGGGATCGATATCGTGATGGCAGTTGACGTTTCAGGAAGTATGTTGGCCAAAGATTTAAAGCCTAACCGAATGGAAGCCTTAAAAAGAGTAGCTGCTGATTTCGTCCAAGAACGACCTAACGACCGTATTGGACTGGTTGTTTATGCGTCTGAAGCCTACACGAAGACTCCGGTTACAAGTGATAAAGCGGTAGTTGAAGAAGCCATAAAAAGCATTAAATACGATAATGTTTTGCAAGACGGAACAGGAATTGGAATGGGATTAGCAACTGCTGTAAACCGATTGAAGGATAGTAAAGCCAAGAGTAAAATCGTCATTTTGCTAACGGATGGAGTTAACAACGCCGGATTTATTGAGCCTGAAACAGCTGCTGATATCGCTAAGCAATTTGGTATTAAAGTGTACACAATAGGTTTAGGTAGTAACGGTATGGCCGAATCACCTTATGCAGTAGGACCGAACGGTCAATTGCTTTTCCAGATGATGAAAGTAGAAATAGACGAACAGTTGATGAAAAACATTGCTCGTAAAACTGATGGAAAATATTTTAGAGCTACCAGCAATGATAAATTGGCCGAAATATATAATGAGATCAATAAATTAGAAACAACCGAGATCGAAGAATTAAAGTTTTACGATTATGACGAAAAGTATAGGGCATTTGTGTGGATTGCAGGTCTTTTATTATTGCTTGAAATTGGATTAAGAAATACGGTTTATAAAAGTTTTATTTAAAAATGGAGTAAAGAGAGTTAAAAATGGCTCTCTGTAACGTAAAATAATTTAGTGTACTTTGTGCTAAGCCTTAGTGCCCTTAGTGTTTATTAATTATATGGAATTAGACGAAATAAAATATTTATACTTACTTTTTTTACTACCGTTAATCGTAGCATTATTTCTTTTCAATATGTATTGGAAACGAAAAAAGCAACGCGAGTTTGGTGATTTAGAAGCGATTAAGTTATTAAGCCCAGATCGATCGGTTTTTAAACCGGTTTTTAAGATTGTCGTGGTTTTAGTAGCGTTGGCTGCCTTGATAATAGGTTTAGTGAATCCAAAGATTGGTACTAAGATGGAAACCGTGAAGCGTGAAGGAATAGACATTGTATTTGCAATGGACGTTTCTAAAAGTATGCTAGCCGAAGACGTTGCACCCAACCGTTTGGATAAAAGCAAGCAAATTGTGTCTCAAATCATCAATCAATTAGGAAATGACCGAATAGGAATTGTTGCTTATGCAGGAAATGCTTTTCCGGTTTTACCAATTACAAGCGACTATAGTGTTGCTAAGATGTTCTTGCAAAGTATGAATACGGACATCGTTTCTTCAAGAGGAACTTCTCTTGATGAGGCTATCAAATTGTCAGCTACTTATTTTGATGAAAAAAGTAAAACAAGCAAACTCTTGATCTTAATTTCGGATGGTGAAGACCATTCAGAAGGAGCACAAGCCGCAGCCGAAGAAGCCAATAAGTTAGGCATGCGAATTATAACGGTTGGTGTGGGTATTGAAAAAGGAGGTACGATACCTTTAAAAGTAAACGGAATTGTTCAAGGATACCAACGGGATCAAAACGATGAGGTCGTTGTTACCAAATTAAACAAACCCGGTTTAGAGCTTATCGCCAAAGTAACCAAAGGAGGTTATGTAAGCGGAAATAATACGAAGGAAGTTTTGGAATATGTCAAAAAGACCTTAGATACCATTCAAAAAACAGAATTTGAATCGACTCAAATGGCCGATTTTCAATCGCAGTTTCAGTGGTTCATTGGTTTTGGTTTTGTATTGTTGCTGTTAGATCTTTTCTTATTAGAGAAAAAAACGAGCTGGGTTAAAAAGTTAGACCTATTTAACGAAGAAAAATAAATGTCAAGTCCGTCAGGTTAAAAACTGATTAGGAGTAAGATAACAAAATAAAAATGAAAGATTTTAAAACCTACTTATTTACTTTTTTTGCACTGTTCTTCATAGGAGCGGCGCCGCTTTTGGCGCAAGAAAAAGATAAAAGTTTGCCTGCAGCAAATGAGGAATACGTTGCCAAAAATTTTGCGGATGCGGAAGCTGATTACCGAATTTCGAATTCAAAATTCCCTAATCGTTCCGTAGCACCTTTTAATTTAGGAAATGCAATTTACAAGCAAAATCAAGCATCGGAGGCAAAGTACGCTTACGCAAAAGCACTAAAGAACGCAAAATCCAGACTGCAAAAACACAAGGCTTTCCATAACCTTGGAAATGCTTTCATGAAAGAGAAAAATTATACCGAAGCGGTTGAAGCCTATAAAAATGCTTTACGTAACGGTCCTTCTGATGAGGAAACAAGGTACAATTTTGCTTTAGCGAAGAAAATGCTAAAAGAAAATCCGCCAAAACAAAACAAGGACAAGGATAAAAAAGACAAGGACAAAGACAAAGACAAGAAGGATCAAGATAAAAAAGATCAGGACAAGAAAGACCAAGATAAAAAGGATCAAGACAAGAAAGACCAAGATAAAAAGGATCAAGACAAAGATAAAAAAGACGATAAAAACAAAGACGGCAAAAATAAAGAAGACAAAAAACCACAACCTAAACCGGGCGGGATTTCTAAAGACAGATTAAACAACCTTCTTGATGCTGTAAATAACGAAGAGAAAAAAGTACAAGACAAGGTAAATGCCAAAAAAGTAAAAGGGCAACCGACCAAGACCGAGAAAGATTGGTAGTCAAAAAAATGAAGTAAACAAGTCGACAAAAAGACAGTACATACATAATGAATACAGGGATTGAATAAAGCAATGAAAAAATATTTATTTTTAGTTCTATTAAGTTTTCAAGGACTTTTAGCTCAAGTACAATTTGAGACCAAAGTCAGTAAAACAACACTTGGCCTTAATGAAAGACTTCGAGTTGATTTTGCTATGAATATTGACGGCGACAATTTTAATGAGCCTTCTTTTGATGGATTTAGAGTGATTGCAGGTCCAAGCCAGCAGGTAAGTCAGTCTTGGATTAATGGTAGAAGCTCTTTTGAGAAAATCTACTCTTATTATTTGATTCCAAATCAAAAAGGAACCCTAACCATTAAATCAGCTACTATTGAATACAACGGACAAGTTTTTAAAACTAGTCTTGTCAAAATTACGGTAACCAATGCTATTGAGATACCCAAAGACCCAAGCGATGCAAGTATTTCAGCGGAAGATAATTTGCATTTAATTGCCGAAGTTTCTAAAACCAATCCGTATGTAAACGAGCCCATTACGGTAGTGTACAAATTGTATTTTAGCAATTATATTGGAATAGGTAATTTTAGAGAATTCGGAAAACCAAAGTACAATGATTTTTGGAGCCAAAACATTGATTTTAAACAATTTGTTGAAGAAGGTAATTATAAAGGAGAACGATACCGCTATATTGTGCTTAAAAAAGTGGTTTTGTATCCTCAAAAGTCGGGTAAACTAAGTATTGAACCATTGGCTTTAGATATTGATGTTCAACTACCGTCTAATCGCAGAGATGTTTTTGGACGTCCATTGATAACCGAAGAAAGCAAGCGTGTCTCTGCCGGAGCTAAAACCATTGCAGTAAAAGCGTTGCCAGAAGTAGGAAAACCGGATAGCTTTTCGGGAGCAGTGGGTACTTTCGATTTTAAAGTAACACCGTCTAAAAACAATTTAAAGAACGGCGAAAGCTTGGATTTAGTAGTTAGTGTGGTTGGAAAAGGGAATATGAAATTATTTTCTTTGCCTAAGCCAATAGTTCCAAATGCGCTAGAAATGTACGACCCTGTTCATAACGAGGATGTGAATACTTCACTTGCTGGTATGTCAGGAAAAATTAGTGATAGCTACACGATTATACCGCAGTACCGTGGGAACTACCCAATAAAACCGCTCAAATTCTCCTATTTTGACCTTAGCAGTGGTACGTATAAAACCATAAGTTCGCCTCAAATTGTAGTCAATGTTTTAGAAGGTCCTACGCCTGCTGACTCGACTAGTGCGGCAGGGAAAAACGGAGGTACGGTAGAAGTACGTCAACAATTTAAATCAGTTAAGACAAAGACCAATTTAGTAGCGACTGCTAAGGAAGATTTCTTTGGGTCACAATTGTTTTACATACTATTGTTGTTGCCAGTTGTAATGGTGCCTGTCATCATATTAGGTAAAAATAAGAAAGAAGCCATGGACGGAGATATTGTTGGAAACCGCATAAGAAGAAACAATAGATTAGCAAAGAAATACTTATCGCAAGCCAAAAAACAAATCAATAATAAAGAACTGTTTTATATAGCTCTGGAAAAAGCAATGCATAATTTCTTGAAAGCAAAACTAAATATCGAAACTACTGAAATGAGTAAGGCCAATATCCAAGAACTTTTGCTGTCGAGAAATGCAAATATCGAGCAAGTAAATGATTTTATTGCCCTGACAGAAAACTGTGAGATTGCAAGGTATGCGCCTTCGACAACAGCAACCATTCAAAATGATTATGATAAAGCGGTCTCTATCATCTCTGACCTCGAAAAACAGATATAACAATTGATTCTTGCTAATTTGCAATTGAAAATTAGAAAATGAAAAAACTAGTCTACTTATTTTTATTAATAACCCAAGCGTTCTTTGCCCAAAGTGGTTTTGAAGCCGGGAATAGTTTGTACAAAAAAGGACAATACCAGCAAGCTATCGATGCTTACGATGCTGTTTTGGCAAGCAAAAAGCAATCGGCTGAATTGTATTTTAATATTGGTAATTGCTACTACAAACTAAACAAAGTGGCGCCAGCAATTTACAATTACGAGAAAGCCTTGGTGATAAGTCCTAACAATCAGGATGTACTTAATAATTTAAAATTTGCTCAAAAACGCACGGTTGATGAGGTAAAAGTGATTCCTAAAGTCGGTTTTGAAAAACTGTTACGCGATTTTACAGCTATTTATGATTACGATAAATGGGCTTGGTTGGCGATTGTGTTCTCTGCATTATTTTTGGTAGGTTTTATTGGGTATTATTTTTCAGCAGCATCTGTGCTAAAAAGAGTCTTTTTTGTAAGTATGTTTCTGATGTTAATTTTTGTACTAATAAGTGTTTCAGCAGCGATGTTCGAAAAAAATTATGCGGTAAACGAAAGACCAGCCATTGTTTTTGCTGACAAAACAGAGGTTAAAAGTGAGCCTCAAAACAAAAGTTCGAAAGTAATTGACCTTCATGAAGGAACTAAAGTTTATGTTAAAAAAGTAGAAGGTCGCTGGAAAAAGGTACAACTAACGGACGGAACCGAAGGTTGGATCGAAAGTGAAGCGATTCGTGAAGTGAAGTAAAAGCTCCGTTATTGCTTATTTTCGGCTTCTTTTTTATCGCTAGTTTTACTTTTAAATTCTCCGTACCATTTTTCTAAAGAAGGATAAAAAAACTGAGCGGTCTTTTGGATAGGATTGTAAAATAATGATTGGTCAAGCGTTTCTTTCTTAGCAAGGATATTATTGTAATTCATTTTTTCGAATACGGTAAAAAGTGTTCCAAGAATCAAAACCGTTTTCAAAACTCTAAAAAAGCCACCACCTAATTTATTGATCCATCCCAAAAAGGCTAAATCAGCAATACCAGTTAAAATTTTGGCCAGCAGCGTTACTCCAATTACAACGAGAATAAAAGTCAGAATAAAAGCGATAGTTTGGATGGTGTTGGGTTTCCAGTGCAGGAATCCAGCTAATGAATCTCGCATTAAGAACGAAAATTTTATCGCAAAGTAAATTCCAAGTAGCAGTGAAATCAAAGAGGCAATTTCTACAAATAGGCCATTCATCACTCCTTTGTATAAAGAATACACTAGTAAAACGCCCAAAACAATATCTAAAAACCCCATAAGTAAGTAATAACAAGAATAGAACAAAGATAAAAGAATATCTCAAAGTCAAAAATGTACTGCTTATCTTTGCCAAAATTAATTTCATATAGAGCAGGAGTAAGTCCGTAGGCCTCAATCACAATACATAAAAATGTCAAGAGATACACAACTAAAAGAGCGATGGGAAAAGCTCGTTACCATACTTTCAGATCAATTTTCGCAAGGTGAAGATTTAGATCTTGATGCCATAATATACTTGATAGGAGTACAGGAATTAGGTCAAATTCACCGCGAATTTAAAAAGGATGAAAAATTAAATTTAATGCACATCGCCATTTGTCGATTATTGGAGCCTTACGGTTTTTATGAATTCGATTATTTTGATGATGAACGCTGGCCTCATTATAAAGTCAAGGAAGAGCTACCGCCGTTAAAAGCAGGAGAGCAATCGGTGTTAATGAAGGAAGCCATCGTGAACTACTTTATCGAAAGAGAACTGATTGATTAATCAATTTCGGGCAGAACAAAGGTTTTAAATCGTGTGTTTTTGATTTTAGGAGCTAAACTTTAAATTTTAGACTTTAAACCTAAAACAAATTTTGTAAATTTGCGCACTCAATTACGGAATGAAAATGATAGATAAGATAAAAGAATATATTGGTGAAGCACAAGCTTTTTCCACTCAAGATGCAGGTGAATTAGAAGCGTTCAGAATCAAATTTCTTGGAAGTAAAGGACTTTTAAAAGCTGTTTTTGCGGAGTTTAAAAATGTTCCTAACGACCAAAAGAAGGAGTTTGGACAAGTAGTTAATTTACTAAAAACATCTGCCGAGGAAAAGGTAAAAGCAATCCAAGAAGCTTTGGAAAGTAAAGAGGAAAGCAAAGGAATTTATGGCGACTTAACCCGTGCTGCTGAACCGGTTTTAATTGGTTCTCGACACCCAATTTCGATCGTAAAAAACCAAATTATCGATATCTTTTCAACTATTGGTTTCAACGTATCCGAAGGTCCAGAAATCGAAGACGACTGGCACAATTTCACCGCATTAAACCTGCCTGAATACCATCCAGCGCGTGACATGCAGGATACCTTTTTCATTCAAACTAATCCTGATATTTTGTTGCGTACCCACACATCATCTGTGCAAGTGCGCTACATGGAAAACAATAAACCACCTATTCGAACAATTTCTCCTGGGAGAGTTTTCCGTAATGAGGCGGTGTCATCCCGTTCACACTGTATCTTTCATCAAGTTGAAGGATTGTACGTTGACAAGGATGTTTCGTTTGCTGATCTAAAACAAACCCTTTTGTACTTTACCAAAGAAATGTTTGGGAAATCAAAAATTCGTTTGCGTCCGTCCTATTTTCCGTTTACGGAGCCTAGTGCTGAGATCGATATTTACTGGGGTTTAAAAACCGAAACCGATTACCGAATCACAAAAGGAACCGGTTGGTTAGAAATTGGTGGTTGCGGAATGGTAGATCCTAACGTTCTTAAAAACTGTGGCATCAACCCTGACGAGTACAACGGTTTCGCCTTTGGAATGGGAGTAGAGCGCATCGCGATGCTATTGTACCAAATTGGTGATATCCGTATGTTTTATGAAAACGACGTTCGCTTCTTGGAGCAATTCAAGTCCATAATCTAATAATTATACAGTAGTTTCTTTAGGAGCTATTCCAGCTGTACACTCTATCTATCGCCCCGAAACCCGGGGCAATAGGATGCCGTTCCCATCTGGGCTAGGGCATTTCGGTTCATAAGAAACTTAAGTTTTTTGAATATTAAACATTAATTAATACTGAATGAAGAGATCACTTCATTCTTTGCAATAACATGAGAAAAGACATCATCATCCCCGAAGTAGAAAATGTATTTGTTGCAGCCGTTCAAGAATGGAGCGATGATTTCATGGAAAAAGTGTGGTGCGTCTATCTTGTTAACGATAGTGACTTTCTAATCGAAAATGTGTTAGTGGTTTCAAAAGCCTTTGGAACCATCGATGGAGAAATGAAAAAAACCTCACTGTTGCGTCATGCTTTTGTCGAAGTTCCTTCAGTTTCTGTAGTAAAAGTCGAAATGGTCGAAAAAAGTGTGCTTGCACTCAACAATGAGTTCATGGTTACCTTTTTTATGGGAAATAAACTGTACGACAAGAAGTTTGTTTTTAAAGCCAATAGCATTAACGAAACCGACACAGAAGAAGTGCCTATTTTATTTATTGAAGGCGTTATCGTGCGGTAACTATGCTTTATTTTCCTCTTTAAGTTTTTTCTTCCAGCTGAAATAACCAACTATAAAAATTCCCGTTATTAGAAAAAATACTAGTTTAACAATAAATTTTTTGGACAAAAACTCTTCTTCAAAACTATTGTCGATTAAATTAAAAAGAGAAATTAGTGTTGCTGTTGCAATTCCCCACAATCCTCCTGTTTTAATCTGATATTTCCATCTGTCAGTCACAATCTTGATTCTAAATTTATTTCAACTCACTAACCTTTGTCAGCTTATCAGTAGCTAGGAATTTTTTATCCGTGTTTTGATACCAAGCCCTGTTTTTTGGGAATTTAATTCCTGAGAAAGTTTCTTCTTCAGTTAGTAAAATGTATTCACCATCATTTTTTGCCTCGTCGTGGTAAAACTGGTAAATTTCCATGGCATAGGTTTTTGGATCAAAGTAAAAATACCACACATCTTTCCCTATTCCTTCTTCGTATTTCACTTGTAAAACCAAGTATTCTTTCCCCATAAACTCTTTACGAGTTACAGTTGGGTTTATAATAGTCCCAGCATCGCTTAGCTTCATGGGTAAACCGTACAAATAAGTGTAGTAGTTTTTCATGAATTTGGCTCGGGTTTCGGTCAAGCTGTATTTCTTAATCTCTTCTGCTGTAAAAGTAGTTTTGTCATTTAAACCAAAACTAGCACTGTCCTTTGAAACAATATGAGTGACGGCCGTATTATTTCGTACCGATGTCAGTTTAAAATATTGATCCGGTAAATTAATGGTTACCTCACTTAGGCGTTGGCTACCATCCGGACTTGCCATCTCAATCGTTAATTGCCCTTTAAGTTGACTCCATCGATCTGATGGATCGTGATAGGCAATTGCTTTTTTTAGTAATTCTGGCCCTGATAATTCTTGTGCATAGCTTTGCATTCCACAAAGAAATAGACAAAGCAGGGATAAGTAAATGAAAACCTTTTTGTATGCTAAAGCTTTTAATAGGGACATCTTTGTTAGTTTAATAAGGATGGAATGAAGTGGCTTTAATCTAATTTGTCAGTAAGTTTTTTAAAGACAGTTTTAGCATCTTTTCCTTCGTATAAAATCTCATGAACGGCATCGATAATAGGCGTTTTAGCACCATATCCTTGATTGAGTTTATAAGCACTTTTAGTGGCATAATATCCTTCGGATACCATACTCATTTCTAACATAGCACTTTTGACTGTGTAGCCTTTTCCAATCATGTTTCCGAATGTTCTATTTCGTGAAAAAACAGAGTATCCCGTAACTAATAAATCACCTAAATAGGCCGAGTCATTAATGTTACGCTTCATTTTGTGCACTTTGCGGATGAATTTTTTCATCTCACGAATACCATTACTCATTAAAACCGACTGGAAGTTGTCGCCATAACCCAATCCATGAGCAATACCGGCTGCGATTGCATAAATATTTTTAAGCATGGCAGCATATTCGGTACCTATAATATCATCTGTGATTTTAGTTTTGATGTAATTTCCAGATAGGTGTTTGGCTACTACTTTAGCTTTATTGGCATCACCACAAGCAATCGTTAAGTAGGATAAGCGTTCAAGAGCAACCTCCTCAGCATGGCAAGGTCCCGTAACAACACCAATGTTGTAATACGGAATATCATATTGAAAATGAAAATGTTCACCTACGATCAAACTCGTTTCAGGAACAATTCCTTTAATTGCCGAAAAAATAATTTTATCTTGTAAGGAAACGGTGAGTTTCGCTAATTCATCGTGTAAAAATGCAGATGGAATGGCGAAAATAATATAATCAGCATAAGCAACTGCTTCGTTGATGTCAGCGGTTAGTAGTAGTTTTTTAGTATCAAATTCTACTGCACTTAGATAATTAGGATTGTGCTTATGTGTTTTAATGTGCTCAATAGCAGACTCGTTACGCATGTACCAAGAAACTTCAGAAAGATTAACGCACAACATTTTAGTAATTGCCGTCGCCCAACTTCCGCCGCCAATCACTGCGAATTTTATATTTTCAGTCATTTTTATATTAAGTTTAGTCAAAAGTATTAAAAAATGTAATAAGTAAATAAGAAAAGAATCATTGCAAAGCCTAGTGTTTACGGACTTCTTATGAAATTTAACGTAGCTAAAGTAGTTTTTTTTATAAAAAGACACAATAAAAATATAATTTTAACGTTCTAACCTATTATAAATTAATCTTTTATGAATTTGATAAAAGTTGAATTAGTTAGTTTTGTTTTAGAGTTATGAGAAAGGCGTCCATGAATCGAATTCAAGAACGCCTTTTTCTTTTGTAACTAGTTGCTATTGCTGTAAACTAGTAGCTCATTTCAACTATAGCTTTCACTTTATCTAAGGTGATATTTTGCTTTTCTCCTAAACCTTTCCAGCCTCTTTCGTCAAAACGTTTTACAATAAAGTCAGCTGTATGACTGTACTCTTTTGTGTAGTCTGATAATTTAGTATCCATTCCCATTTTGTGGAAAAATTCAACTGTCTTATTGATTGCTTCATTAGCCACTTCATCTTCGGTTCCTTCTAAATTAAAGATGCGTTTTCCGTATTGTGCTAATTTTGCTTTTTTAGTTTCGAACATAACTTTATATAAACTTGGCCCTATGATTGCCAAAGTTCTCGCATGATCAATTCCGTACATAGCTGTTAACTCATGACCTATCATGTGCGTTGCCCAGTCACTTGGAACTCCTTTTTGGATTAAACCATTAAGCGCCATAGTACAAGACCACATAAAGTTAGAAGCCAATTCGTAGTTAGCTGGATCTTCAACTACTTTAGGACCTACTTCAATCAAGGTATGCAAAATTCCTTCGGCAATACGATCTTGTAAATGTCCCTCGTGTGGATAGGTTAAATACTGCTCCATAACGTGCGTGTACGCATCTACAACACCGTTTTGTAATTGTCTTTTAGGTAATGACTTAATAACCGTAGGATCAGTTATTGAAAATTTAGGAAACAAAGCCGAACCACCAAAAGCTAATTTCTCTTTAGTAGATTCAATCGTAACCACCGCTCCAGAGTTCATTTCGCTTCCAGTTGCAGGTAATGTCAACACCGTTCCAAACGGAATAGCGTTTTCTTTGATTAAGATTCTTTTTTGTAAAATTTCAATCGGATCACCTTTATAGTTAACCGCTCCCGAGATGAATTTTACTCCGTCAATTACGGATCCACCACCAACTGCTAAAATAAAATCGATTTTTTGTTCCTTAACAATCGCAACCGCTTTCATCAAAGTTTCAAAATGCGGATTAGGCTCAATACCTGAAAACTCCACGATTTCGTGTCCTTTCAAGTTGTTGATTACTTGTTCGTGGATTCCGTTTTTAAAGATACTTCCACCACCGTAAGCTAATAAGATTTTTGCTCCTTTAGGAACTAAATCAGCTAATTTTTCCATTTGTCCTTTACCAAAAACTAAATTGGTAGGATTATATAATTCGAAGTTTAACATAGTGTTTTATTTTTTAAAATTTAAAAAGGCTCTTAATTACAACAATTTCCGAAACCGAATTGTTGTAATTAAGAGCCTGTAAAAAGGGTATCTTATTTTTTAGCGTTCAATTGACCTAACAATTTTTCTGCTACTAATTTAGACGATGCTGGGTTTTGACCTGTGATCAATAAACCATCTTCAACTGCGTATGGATTCCAGTCAGCAACTTTAGAGTAGCTTGCTCCATTTGCTTGTAAAGCATCTTCTAATAAAAAGGGAACAACATCAGTTAAGCCTACTGCTGCTTCTTCTGTATTAGAAAAACCAGTTACTTTTTTTCCTTTAACTAAAAATTCTCCATTTACTTTTACGTTTTTCAACACTGCTGGTGAGTGACATACGAAAGCTACTGGTTTGTTATTAGTATAGAAAGAAGTAATTAATTTACTAGAATCTTCACTTGATGCTAAATCCCATAATGGTCCGTGACCTCCTGGGTAAAATACTGCATCATAATCAGCTTCTTTTACATCAGCTAATTTATGTGTTTTGCTTAATTTAGTTTTAAGCTCGGTGTCTTTGTCAAAACGTTTAGTATCCTCTGTCGCTGCAGATGGGTCATCACTTTTTGGATCAATTGGAGGTTGTCCTCCTTGTGGAGTTGCAATATCAATTTGCACTCCTTTGTCAGCTAACTCATAATAAGGTGCTGCAAATTCTTCTACCCAAAATCCTGTTTTTTCTCCTGTGTTTCCTAGTTCTGAATGACTAGTTAAAACGAATAATACTTTTTTCATCTTAGTTTTTTTTGATTTTTGTGCAGCAGCCGAAAAGCTACCCACAGTTAATAATACTATTGCAAATAATGCTACTTTTTTCATTTTGTTATTTTATGATACAAATTTACGGCTATTATGCTATCAGTAAAAATAATTTAAATTATGTTTGTGATAAATATATTTATAACATGGTCAACTTAGAATGGTATCGAACATTTAAATCGGTTTATAAAAACGGAAACTTTTCGCTGGCGGCAAAGGAGCTTTTTATAAGCCAGCCAGCAGTGAGTCAGCAAATGTCCATGCTCGAAGCACATGTAGGATATAAATTGTTTAACAGGAAATCCAAAGGTGTAGAACCTACAGAATATGCTAAGTTACTCAATAATTTAATAATTGAAGCGCTTGACCGTCTAGAAAATGTTGAAAGTGGTTTCAGATCCAAAGCCTTGGATGCTAATCGATTAATTACAATTGGAGTTTCACAGCATTTGTTCACTAGTTTAGCGAGTAAGTTGATTGCTACCTTCGATTACATTGATTTTAGTTTCCATGAAAACGATACTTTATTTGATTTAGTGAATACCAAGAAAATTGATTTTGCTATTGTCACTGCTAAGTACGACACTTTTGATACGATTCAAAAACAAATTGGCGAAATGGTGCAAATAGTGGTGGGTTCACCAAAAATTGATGCTAACGAATTACAACTTCAAATCGGAAACAATAATGCAGATGCCATTGAGGATTGGTTAAACGAACAAAAATGGTATAGCCATGACTCCGGAATTCCGCATATAAAATTATTTTGGTTGCATGTTTTTAATAAAAAGCGTCCGTCGATGGTGCCTAATTACATCATTCCTTCCGAATATGAGATGCTAGAGGTACTGACCCAAAATGAAGGGATTGGCATTAGTTGGGATATAAATGCAAAACATTTTATTGCTGAAAACAGGTTGCAGTTGCTATGGAAAAGCGCTGAAATGCCAAGTACGGCAGTGTATTTGCTTTCAGCTAAAAATACTAATTTTAATACTATTGCTCAAGATGTAGAAGCAGCATTAACAGCCGTTTTTAGGTAATTACTTCTTGTAAAATAAATTATGATCGATGTACTCCCAAACTTTTGCGGAAAGTAATGGCTGAATATTTTTTCCTTCTTTAATATTGTTCCGAATAAAAGTTGATGAAATTTCGACTACCGGAGCATCGATAATATTAATTCCAGGATGATTTTTAAATTCTAAATTTTCAGCTTCGGATGATATTCTTGGATAGACATAGATGTCGTAATTTTTCAAAAGGACTTCGTAGTTCTTCCATTTGTGCAAAGATTTCAAGTTATCTTCTCCCATAATCAATGAAAATTCATGTTGGGGATATTTTTCTTCTAAATGCACCAAAGTATTTACGGTATAATTAGGCTGCGCTAGTTTGAATTCAATATCGGATGGTTTGATTTTAGGAAACGCTTCGGTAGCTAAATGGACCATCTGCAAACGATGGTGGTCATCAAGTAAAGTACTTTTCTTTTTATGAGGATTGTGTGGCGTAACTACCATCCAAATTTGATCCAAATCAGAATGTTCTGCCATGTGATTGGCAATGATTAAGTGCCCAACATGTATGGGATTAAAAGTTCCGAAGTAAAGTCCGATTTTCATACTGTTTTGTTTCGCAAAGATTCGCAAATTTTACACGAAGATTCACAAAGTTATTTGCATTATTTTTGCTTATCTCCGTGTTTTTTTCTGTGAATCTTTGTGTAATGTTTTTTATTCTTTCACAAAATCCTTCACCAACTGATACGCTTCTTCCAAAGCAACCGGCAAATCATAATTTTTAATAATCACATCAAATTGAGGTGCGGTAGCCAGCTCAACAGAAGCTTTAGCAATACGCATATTGATTTTATCATCACTTTCGGTCGAGCGCTCTTTCAAGCGTCTTTTAAGTTCGTCCACGCTAGGTGGTTTTACAAAAACGGCTAAGGTTTCCTCAGGGAATTTCGATTTGATACGCAATCCTCCGGCAACGTCAATATCAAAGATCACATTTTTGCCTAGAGCCCAAATGCGTTCGACTTCGCTTTTAAGTGTTCCGTAAAAGTTATCGCGATATACCTCTTCCCACTCCACAAAATCTTCATTTTTGATGTGGCCTTTAAAGTCTTTCAAGGACATAAAATAATAGTCTTTACCGCTTACTTCTTCTCCACGAGCTTCGCGAGTAGCTGCTGAGATTGAAAACTCAAGATCTAAATCTGCTTGTTTTAGTAAATGCCTAACTATGGTTGTTTTCCCCGATCCTGATGGTGCCGAGAATACGATTAATTTTCCTTTTTTCATCTATATAAGTGATTAGTGAATAGTAATTAGTGAGTAGTTTGTTAGGATCTAATTACTATTCACTAGTTACTAATTACTTTATAAAACATTCAAAACTTGCTCCTTAATTTTCTCTAATTCGTCTTTCATTTGAACGACTAATTTCTGCATTTGTGCATGATTGGATTTAGAGCCCATAGTATTGATTTCTCTTCCCATTTCTTGGGTGATGAAACCTAATTTTCTACCATTAGCTTCCGTTCCATTGATCGTTTCTAAGAAATAATCAAGGTGATTCGTTAAACGAACTTTCTCTTCAGTGATATCTAGTTTTTCTAGGTAGTAAATCAATTCTTGTTCAAAACGGTTTTCATCTACATTCACTTTCAATTCTTCGATAGCAGTTTGTAAGCGGTCTTTGATTGCTTGCACGCGCTCTGGGTCAAGTGCGAGTGTGTCATTCATGTATTGACGAATATTACCTATACGCAACTGAAATTCTTTTTCAAGTGACATTCCTTCATCTCTCCTAAAAGTTAGGATGTTGGTTAAGCTTTCTTCGATAACCTCTTTGATTTTGTCCCATTCGGTAGCGTCAATTTCTTCACGCTCTACCTTCATAGTATCAGGCATGCGGATCGCCATTTTCATCAACTCAGTTTCATCAGCCTCAGCATAAACTTCTCTTAATTGATTGATGTAAGCTCTAACAATAGGCGCATTCACCTTAGTCGATGTTTGCTCAGCGGTGCTTTCGATATAAATAGAAAAATCTACTTTCCCTCTTTCTAATCTGGAAGCGATTTGCGTACGCAAGCCTAGTTCCATTTCGCGGTACAGTGAAGGCATTCTTACGTTTAGGTCTAAACCTTTACTGTTTAAAGATTTTACTTCTACTGTTATTTTTTTGGTTGGTAATTGCAAAGTAGCTTTACCAAAACCAGTCATTGATTGTATCATATTATTTTCTAAAAGTGTTCAAAGATAAGAAAAAGGAGTGAAGCGGTCGTTTTATTCGGTTTTTGCTTCCTCCATTGACTTGGATGCATCATTTTTGCTAGGCATTGTAACGAGGTACACGCCGCTAAAGATTAAAACAGCCGAAACGATTTTAACTAGGTTCAGTTCGTCTTTACCCAAACCAATAGCAAACACGGTTGCGAAAACGGGTTGTAAATAAATAAAAACGGCTACCGTAGTTGGTTTGAGTTCTCTCATTGAAAGTAAATTCAATAAGTAGGTCAAAAATGTAGAAAACACCACTACAAATCCTATTTTCCAGAGGATGTCAATAGGAACTGTGGTCCAGGTTACGGTACTGAATTCGCTCCATCCAAAAGGAATTACCATTAAAAATCCAAACAAATAAATCCATTTTACAAACGTAAAAGCATTGTATTGGTTCATTAATTTCTTAACAATAATCAAGTAGAAACCGTAGGAAATCGCATTCAGTAATACTAAAAAGTTACCCAACCCAGCTTGTGGAGCATTAGCAATTGATTTACCATACAATATTAAAAATCCTGTTCCTATGAGTCCAAGTAGTATACCACTGACCATTCTTTTTTTCATCTGCTCTTTCATGATGATCGCTGAGAGTACCAACACGATCATGGGCGTAGAGACCATAAGTACGGAAGCCGAAATAGGCGAAGTAAGACTTAGTCCTTTAAAAAAGGTAAGCATGTTAAAAGCTACTCCAAAAAATGCAGCAGCGATAATTCTAGGAAAATCACCAAGATCTATTTTTTCTTTGGGCATAAAGAGCCACGCCAGCCAAAACAAAATAGTCGAACCACCCACACGCAAAAAGATAAAACCGTAAGCATCGATATATGCCGGCATAACATCCTTAGCGATCGTAAAAGTGAGTCCGTAAATTATGGAGACAAGGGTAGCGCCTACTAGAGCCAAATTCCGTTTTGACATTATCCTATGGCTTTCATTACTTGCAGCATGTTTTGCTGTGTGTTGCCTATGTAAATTTTGTTATCGATCACAAAAACAGGACGACTCAAAAAAGTGTAATGTTCTAAAATGTATTTTTTATAGTCTGCTTCGCCTAGGTTTTTATCTTTCAATCCCATCGATTTGTACAATTGCGCTTTTTTGCTAAACAGTGCCTCGTAACTGCCCGCCATTGCATGCATTTCCTCTAATTGCTCTAGCGTAATAGGATCTTGTTTGATATCGTGATAAGCAAGTTTCAAGCCTTTAGGTAAAGTTTTAATGATTTTTCGGCACGTATCGCAAGAAGCAAGGTAAAATATAGTATCAATCATAAGTTGTGTTTTCTTTATGCAAAGAAAAATCATTTCCAACGGAAAATGCTTAATTTTAGACAAAAATTACAAAATCAGTCCTATGCAAGAAATTCTAACCCTTACCAGAGCAAGCCGTAATTTGGTTTCTAAATTAATCGAAGGCTATACTTTAGAACAATTAAATAAAGTCCCAGTTGGTTTCAATAACAATATCATTTGGAATATTGCACATGTTGTGGTTACCCAACAATTATTAGTGTATAATTTATCAGGATTGCCCATGTTAGTCTCAGATGAGATGGTTACCAAATATAGAAAAGGCACTAAAACCGAACATTTTGCGAGACAAGACGAAGTCGATGAAGTGTTATCACTTTTGACAAAAACCATCGAGCAAACAGAGATAGATATTCAAAATAATGTATTCCAAAACTTTACTGAATATCCTACTTCTGCAGGTTACGTTCTCACGAGCGCTCAGGACGCGATGACCTTCAATAATTTCCATGAGGGAATTCATTTGGGAGTAATCTTAGGACTTCGTAAATTAGTGTAATCTTTTTTAGGAGCTATTTCCTGCTTTTGTTACAAC
>NZ_JAQWTM010000037.1 GCF_029242675.1 Flavobacterium sp. | reverse complement strand
TTTAGCAGTACCATTATTATTCAAAGTTTGTAAAAAGGCTTTTATCTCCTCTTCTTGACCTTCAGGATTAGACATATCTCCAAAGCGTTTTTGAAGCAACTCTTCTTTAGAAAGGCCAGACATCGTTGTAGCTGCTTTGTTTACCTCAATATAACATCCTTTATCATTTATAACAAATACGGCATCAGGAGCGCTTTCTATATACTCTTTAAATTTTGAATTACCTTCTTCTTCAGCTAATCTAAGTTTCAGAGCAGTTTCCTCTTTGGTTTTTTGGTCAAGCTGTTTTTTAATTAGATAGGTTTCAGTAACGTCTTGGCTGTTTCCTCTTATTGCAGTTAAATTTCCTTCATGATCTAAAATTGCCTCAGCTTTAACGTTAATAAATTTGCTTTTATTCGAAAAAAGCAATTCATATTCTATTTCAAAAGGCTGATAATCTTCGATTATTTTATTAATGTGATGCGTAAAAAGACGTAGTTGCTCCTCGCTTAAATGTTTCTCGTAAATGGCTACCAAGTCTATGCCAGCAGTCTTTTCGATTTCGTAAATTGCATACAACTCATCAGACCAAAACAATTCATTTGCCTCAAAATTAAATTCCCACGAACCTATCTTGGCCATTTTTTGAGCGTCGTTTAAGATCTTTTGCCCTCGCTCAAGTTTGTCTTTTGCGTCTACTAGAAAACTAATATCCCGCCCTATACCATAAAAAATATCTTGAGCATGAGTAGCATAAGTAGACCATTGCACAGTTATCGTTCTTCCGTCTTTTGCGATTAGTCTGTTCTGGAAATCTTGGAGGATTCCACCATTATATAATCCGTTGAGCACCTTTTCAGATTTGGCTACATCGTCAGGATGTATAAAATCTGTAATAAATTTATTTTCAATTTCTTCCTTACTATAACCTAGTGCTTTTATAAATGCTGGATTTACTACCTTGTAAAAACCGTCAACGCCTGCAACGCAAATGAGATCAATAGATTTGTCAAAATAACCTTCAAAATTATTTCGCATCCTACTTACTATTTGCAATCGCTCAAGTTCCTCCTCTTGATTTCTAGCAATTACTAAAAGTTCATCATAATTATATTTAGTAAAATCCCTACTCATAAACTATTTTTTTATCTCGCATTCATTACATAAACCTCGAGCTACTAACCTGCTATAAGCAATTAAGCGTAAAATTTTTTACGTATAAAATTGCTACACTTTAAAGTACACTAAAGTACTACTAAAAAAAATTAAGATACTAATTGCGCGCTATATTTTTTAAGTCATATGTTATTTATTTTATGGTCTTATTTTCACTTTGGCGTGCCTATATTCCACTGCGTTACACAAGGTCAGGCTATACACTACAATCTTTTAATTTTTAAGAAAAAATAAAAAGGATTTTCACTACTATCCTTCACGCATCTTACTGCTAACCGTACAATCCAAATAACAATAACACTTGCTTTAACCGCATGTACTACGCGCTACACATATATCATCCATTTAACATGTATCTATTCTGAGTTATAGTATTAAAATCAGTTAAGTCAATATATCGTTAGGCTTCTATCATAAAATAAGGCACTAATTACAATAGCCAAATTACTATAAATCAAAAACTTAAAAAATAAATAAAAAATAAACAATAACATTTGTATATACAACTAATAAAAGCGTTACATTTGTACCAACAAATAAAGCATACTTTAAAATGACAATTGAAGAAATTATAAAAACAAATACATCTTTAACAAACGCTAAGCGTATTATGTTAAATGTATTGTATGCACAAAACATTATTTCCGAAAAATTCAATGAGGTTTTAAAGCCTTATGATTTGTCGAGTGAGCAATATAATGTTTTGAGAATATTAAGAGGACAAAAAGGAGTGGCAGCAAACATGTTTGCTATTCAAGAGCGCATGATTGCAAAGACAAGCAATACAACTAGACTTGTAGATAAATTATTATTGAAAGATTTAGTTACCCGGAACGTTTGCCCTGACAATCGCCGTAAAATTGAAGTAGCGATCACCGCTAAGGGATTAGAAGTTCTTAAAAAATTAGATCCACAGGTTATCCTTCATGAAGATTCCTTCGCGGCAAATTTAGACGCTACTGAGCAGGAAACATTAAATAAATTATTAGAAAAATATAGAAATCAATAAACCAATAACAATGAGTACATTTTTAGAAAATCAAAATTGGCGTTATGCCACAAAAAAATACGATAGTAGTAAGAAAATTTCTGTAGAGGATTTAGATTTTCTTAAAGAAGCTGTTCGTTTAAGCGCCTCATCTTATGGATTGCAGTTGTACAAAGTAATTGTTGTTGAAAGTGACGAAATGAAAGCACAATTAATTAAGGCTGCTTTTGGTCAAACACAAATTACTGATGCTTCTCACATTTTTATTTTTGCTGCACAAACAAATGTAGGAGCCACAGAAGTAGATGCTTACATCAAGAACATTAGTGAGACTAGAGGTATTCCAGAGGACGCGTTAAATGGTTTTTCTGAATTAATGAATGGTGCTATTAAAGGAATGAGTGACGAAGCCCAAACAGTCTGGACTGCAAAACAAACCTACCTTGCACTTGGTAATCTATTAAATGCAGCAGCAGAACTGAATATAGACGCGACTCCTATGGAGGGATTCAATGCAGCTAAGTTCAATGAAATATTAGGTTTAGATGCATTAAACTTAAATGCTACAGTAATTGCTCCGGTAGGATACCGCCACACTGAGGATGATACACAGCATTACGTAAAAGTTAGAAAGTCTCATGAAGATCTCTTCATAACAATATAATTCCAAAACAAATCAATTAAATACTCACACAAAAAATTAAACAAATGAAAAATTTAAAAGCAATTGCATTAGCATTAGTAGTCGTTTTATCGACAGCAACAGTATCAGCACAAACAAAGAAAGTTGACGTAAAAGCAAGTACAATCAACTGGAATGGTAAAAAAGTTACTGGAGAGCACAGCGGAACTGTAAACTTAAAAGATGGTACTTTATTATTTAAAGGAACTAAATTAGTAGGTGGTACTTTCACAGTAGACATGACGACATTGACTGCAACTGATTTAACTGGTGAATACCAAACTAAATTAAACGGACATTTAAAGTCTGAAGACTTCTTTGGAACTGAAAAATTTCCTACTGCAATTCTTGTTTTCAAAAAAATAGGAATGTCTTCAAAAGACATGTATTCAGTTACTGCTGATTTGACTATTAAAGGAATTACTAAGCCAGTTTCTTTTAATATGGCTGTAAAAGGTGATACTGCTTCTACTAAATTTATGGTTGATAGAACTAAATATGATATCAAATACGGTTCAGGAAGTATTTTTGATAATTTAGGTGATAAAGCAATCTCTGATGAGTTTGAATTAACTGTAGTTTTAAAATTCTAATACTTTTTTCATCAAGTATACTAGTAAACCCAGCAAGCAATTGCTGGGTTTCTTATTTCGTCCCCTACGCAGCATACATTTTTAAAAAAAATATATGTTTTTTTGTTTTAATGTGATTGTCATATAAATATATATTTCTATCTTTGACTTATGAAAACAATTACAAACAATACTTGGTGGTGGAATAATTTACGTCAGTCGTCGTGAACTAAGCTCCTATGGTATTATTAGATACATTTATAAAAGGCTTGTCATGACGACAAGCCTTTTTTTTGTGCTAAAAAAAATGATTAAATAAGTATAAATCTTAAACTTAATTCAATTGAAACTATTTACATTAAAAACAAAATACAAGCAGCTATTAGCGGATACGATTACCCCTGTTAGCCTTTATTTTAAAATCAGAGATAAATTCCCTAACAGCCTTTTACTGGAAAGTAGCGACTATCATGGTAATGACAACAGTTTCTCCTATATATGCTGTAATCCAATTGCTTCTATCAAAATAGAAAATGAACTTATTATTAAGCAATTTCCTGATGGTACTAAAGAGCAAATTACAATTGACAGTTCCATTGATGTTCCTACTATCATTCAAGAATTTTCAAATCAATTTAAAGCTGAAAAAAATGATTTTAAATTCATAAACAATGGCTTGTTTGGGTACATTTCATACGATGCAGTTCGGTATTTTGAAAAAGTAACCATTGCTAAAAAAGAAAACAGCAATACCATTCCTGATATTTATTATGCTGTTTATCAAAACATCATTGCTATCAACCACTTTAAAAATGAAGCGTATATCTTTTGCCACAGCTTAGAAGGGAAAGATAATATTGCCGAAATTGAGCAATTAATGCAATCTCGAAATATTCCTTCCTATAAATTCTCTAAACAAGGTGAAGGATTCTCAAATCTAACCGATGCCGAATTCAAGCATAACGTAGCACTGGCTAAAAAACATTGCTTCCGTGGTGATGTCTTTCAGTTGGTATTATCAAGACGTTTTACACAAGGTTTTAAAGGAGACGAATTTAATGTGTACCGTGCTTTGCGCAGTATCAACCCTTCTCCTTACCTATTCTTCTTTGATTACGGTGATTTCAAAATTTTTGGGTCTTCGCCCGAAGCTCAAATTATCGTGAAAGATCGCAAAGCCGAAATTCATCCTATTGCAGGAACTTTCAAAAGAACGGGTGACGATGAAAAAGATGCTGTTTTAGCTAAGCAACTGTCAGAAGACAAGAAGGAAAACAGCGAACATGTTATGCTAGTGGACTTAGCTCGAAATGATTTAAGTAGAAACGGACATTTGGTCAACGTAGAGAGTTATAGGGAAGTACAGTTTTTTTCTCACGTTATCCACTTAGTTTCTAAAGTAACCGGTCATTTGCATGACAATGCTTCAACCATGCAGGTAGTAGCAGATACGTTTCCTGCAGGTACATTAAGTGGAGCGCCTAAACACCGTGCCATGCAATTGATCGAAGAATATGAAAAAACCAATCGTAATTTTTATGGTGGTGCTATTGGATTCATGGACTTCGAGGGTAACTTCAATCATGCCATAATGATTCGAACATTCCTTAGCAAAAACCACCAATTGCATTCTCAAGCAGGTGCTGGAATCGTGGCTAGCTCTGATGAAGAAAGCGAAATGCAAGAAGTATACAATAAATTAAGAGCTTTGAATACGGCCTTAGACCTAGCCGAACAGATATAAAAACGCAACACAAGATTGAAAATCGATCGTAAATCAACTTCAATCTTTACATTAGTACAACGACATGAAAAAAATATTAGTAATAGACAACTACGATAGCTTTACCTATAATTTAGTACATTATCTAGAAGACCTTAATTGCGAAGTTACCGTCTATAGAAATGATGAATTTGAATTGGACGAAATTGGTCATTTTGACAAAATTTTGTTATCACCAGGGCCTGGTATTCCCGATGAAGCTGGTTTGCTAAAAGCAGTTATTCAAAAATACGGATCAACCAAAAGCATTTTTGGTGTTTGCCTAGGACAACAAGCGATAGGAGAAGTTTATGGAGGAACATTGTCGAATCTAGACAAAGTCTATCACGGCGTAGCGACCACTGTTAAAACGACAGTTACTGACGAGGTGCTTTTTAAAGGTTTAGAAACCGAATTTGAAGTGGGTCGTTACCACTCGTGGGTTGTAGATGCGAGCTTACCCGATGTTTTGGAAGCAACTTCATTCGACGAAAACGGTCAAGTAATGTCACTTCGTCATAGAACATTTGATGTACGTGGTGTTCAATTTCATCCCGAAAGCGTGCTTACTCCAAACGGAAAAAAAATGTTAGAAAACTGGGTAAACAGTTAACAAAAACAGTGACCGAACAACCACTTTAAGACCTACTTTAAAATGAAAAATATACTCAATAGATTAATCAATCACGAAACCTTAACTAAAGAAGAGGCGAAAAACGTTCTAGTAAACATCTCAAACGGAAGTTACAACAGCAGTCAAATTGCTTCTTTTTTAACGGTTTATATGATGCGTAGCGTTACCATCCACGAGCTCGCCGGCTTTAGGGAGGCATTGTTAGAGTTATGCATCCGCGTAGACCTTTCGGCTTATAATACAATCGATTTATGCGGAACAGGAGGCGACGGTAAGGACACTTTTAACATCTCGAGTTTGGCCTCATTTGTAGCTGCGGGAGCGGGAATTAAAGTGGCCAAACATGGAAATTATGGCGTATCATCTATTTCAGGGTCTAGCAATGTGATGGAAAAACTTGGAATTAAATTTAGTAACGACGCTGATTTTTTAGAGAAATCAATGGAAAAAGCCGGAATTGCGATTTTACATGCTCCTCTATTTCACCCTGCCATGAAAAATGTAGGCCCAATTAGAAAAGAGCTAGCCGTAAAAACCTTTTTTAATATGTTAGGTCCCATGGTGAATCCTTCTTTTCCTCAAAATCAATTGGTAGGTGTTTTTAATTTGGAACTTGCTCGTATGTATGCTTATTTATACCAAGATACCAGCACTAACTTTACCATTTTACATTCTTTAGATGGCTATGACGAAGTATCGCTGACTTGTCCAACAAAGATCATCACCCCAAAAATGGAAGGTATGCTAAACCCCGAAAGCTTTGGTGTACGCCAATTGCAGGAAGAGGAAATTGCTGGCGGAACCACTATTGAGGAATCAGCGGCACTTTTTACAGCTATAATTTCAGGTCAAGGGACTGAAGCTCAAAATAATGTAGTATGTGCTAATGCGGGTATGGCTATCGCGACTGTAAATGGTTGTTCGCCACGAGAGGGATTTGAGTTAGCCAAAGAAAGTTTACTATCTGGAGCAGGACTAAAACGATTACAAATTCTTCAAGATTTAAGTAAATAAAGAGCACAGTTGATTTTAATATTTAAAGTACAAAAATGAATATTCTAGATAAAATTATAGTAGATAAGCGAAGAGAAGTCATTCTTAAAAAATCGATTATTCCAATTTCACAGTTGGAAGCATCTGTATATTTTCAAAAGGAGACACTCTCTTTAAGCAGCAATTTAAGAAACAGTACGACAGGAATTATCGCTGAACACAAACGCCGTTCCCCTTCTAAGGCAGCAATTAATTATAGTTTCACCGTTGAAGAAGTAGTAAAAGGTTATGAAACAGCGGGCGCTTGTGGTATATCGGTACTGACAGATGGTAAATATTTTGGTGGTTCATTAGACGATTTACTTTTGGCAAGAGCCTCAGTGCATATTCCGCTTTTGCGAAAAGAATTTATTGTTGATGAATATCAAATTTTAGAGGCCAAAGCACATGGCGCAGATTTAATTTTGCTTATCGCTGCTGTTTTAACTCGTGACGAAATTCAATCCTTATCGTTATTTGCCAAGAGCTTGGGTCTTGAAGTATTATTAGAAGTTCACAACCAAGAGGAGTTAGAAAAATCGATCATGCCTTCTTTAGACATGATTGGTGTCAATAACCGAAACTTGAAAACCTTCGAAGTTAGTTTGGATTTCAGTAAGCAATTAGCAGATCAAATTCCGAATGATTTCGTAAAAGTATCCGAAAGCGGAATTAGTTCCATTGAAGCCATTACCGAATTAAAACCTTATGGCTACAAAGGATTCCTGATTGGAGAAAATTTCATGAAAACAGATAATGCTGGTCAAGCTGCTATTGATTTCATAGCTCAACTATAACTCGATTCTATCATCATTAAAAAACAGCCTTATGAAACTCAAAATTTGCGGCATGAAATATCCTGAAAACATATTGGAAGTAGCCCAATTAAAACCGGATTATATGGGATTTATATTCTGGGAAAAATCATCACGCTATTTTGATGGACAAATTCCTGAACTACCAAAATCCATTAAAAAAACAGGCGTTTTTGTGAATGAATCGATTGCCAACATTATTGAAATAATAATTAAAAATAATTTACAAGCTGTACAGCTACATGGCAAAGAATCTGTAGATTTTTGCTTAAATTTGAAGAGTGAATTGAACCTTCATAATCAAACCGAAATAGAGATTATAAAAGTGTTTTCTGTGGCTGATGATTTTGATTTTGAACGCTTAAAACCATTTGAGAATGTCTGTGATTATTTTCTTTTTGATACTAAAGGAAAATTGCCTGGAGGAAACGGAACTACCTTTGATTGGAATGTATTAAAACACTATCCTTCCTCAAAGCCTTTCTTTTTAAGCGGTGGCATCGGACTTGAAGAAGCCCAGGCCGTTCACGATATACTTAAAACTAATTTACCCGTTTATGCCATAGATGTAAATAGTAAATTCGAAATTGAACCTGGATTAAAAAATGCAAAGTTACTGAGAGCGTTCCAACATAATTTGGCACTCTAACCTTAAATTTAAAAACAATGTCATACAACGTAGACGAAAATGGCTATTACGGAGAATTTGGCGGAGCCTATATCCCTGAAATGTTATACCCAAATGTTGAAGAATTACGCCAAGAATATTTAAAAATTACTGCTGAGCCTGATTTTAAGGCGCAGTTTGATCAGTTACAAAAAGATTATGTGGGACGTCCTAGCCCACTGTATTTTGCAACTCGATTATCACAAAAATACAATACTAAAATCTACCTGAAAAGAGAAGATTTAAATCACACGGGAGCGCATAAAATCAATAATACGATTGGTCAAATTTTAGTAGCTCAAAAATTAGGAAAAAAACGCATCATTGCTGAGACTGGCGCAGGACAACATGGTGTTGCAACAGCAACAGTTTGTGCTTTGATGGGCTTGGAATGTATCATTTACATGGGCGAAGTAGATATCGCTAGACAAGCACCTAACGTGGCCCGAATGAAAATGCTTGGTGCCGAAGTTCGTCCAGCAAAATCAGGGTCAAAAACACTTAAAGACGCTACAAACGAAGCCATTCGCGATTGGATTAACAATCCGGTGGATACACACTACATCATTGGTTCCGCTATAGGGCCGCATCCGTATCCTGACATGGTAACACGTTTCCAATCAGTTATATCCGAGGAAATCAAATGGCAATTAAAAGAAAAAGAAGGACGTGAAAACCCGGATTACGTAATCGCTTGTATAGGCGGTGGTAGTAACGCAGCAGGTACTTTTTACCACTTTTTGCACGAGCCCGAAGTTGGAATTATCGCGGTTGAGGCTGCAGGAAAAGGCGTAAATAGCGGTCAAAGTGCAGCAACTAGTAAATTGGGTAAAGTAGGTATTATTCACGGTTGTAAAACCTTGTTAATGCAAACGCCTGATGGACAAATTACAGAGCCATATTCTATTTCGGCAGGATTAGATTACCCTGGTGTTGGACCTATGCACTCGCATTTAGCAACATCTGGTCGAGCGGAGTTTTTCTCTGTGACTGATGATGATGCCATGCAAGCAGGTCTTGATTTGTCACAACTGGAAGGAATAATTCCGGCCATAGAAACCTCTCATGCACTCGCTGTGTTGAACGATAAAAAATTCAAACCAGACGATATTGTCGTGATAAGCTTGTCAGGTCGTGGGGATAAAGATTTAAGTACCTATATTGACTATTTTAAGTTATAAAACAACCGAATTTAAAATAGGTTTTAGGGCGTTTCCCGCCAAAAAAGCGGGTCGGGCTGTACGCTAAATTCCCAATTTGCAAAAACTACGGCTAAAAAAAGCCTCCGTTTTCACAAATTAGGAGATACCGCTGCCATCCCTAACGCAAAAAAAGACTAACGTTTCAAAAATAGAAAAATGGCTAAATTATTTGCTTACGGAACATTAAGAGAAAAAGACATTCAAGAGAATATCTTTGGTAGAAGCCTTACTGGTACTGCTCAATCCTTACTGGGCTACAGTATTCAAACCATACAAATTGAGGAAGAATTTGGCGTAGAAACTTATCCCATAATCACCCCAACCGATAACAAGGAAGACGTGATTAGCGGAATTGTATATGAACTATCTGAAAAAGATTTAGAGCTTGCTGACACGTATGAAGGCAAGTACTATCGACGCATCGAAGTTCAATTGCAGTCTCAAGAAAAAGTTTGGGTATACAGCGCCGTAAACTAACTGCAATAAATAAAAATAGCATTTTCAATACTCGAAAACAATGAACAGAATAGAACAAAAATTACAAGAAGATAAAAAAATACTTTCCATCTACTTCTCTGCAGGATATCCTAATCTAAACGATACCGTGCAAATCATACAAGATTTAGAAAAAAACGGAGTAGACATGATCGAAATTGGATTGCCTTTTAGCGACCCACTTGCTGATGGACCTACAATTCAGGAAAGTTCAACTGCCGCTTTACATAATGGAATGACGACCCAAACGTTGTTTAACCAATTGAGTACCATTCGCGAAAGCGTAACAATTCCGCTTATCATCATGGGCTATTTTAATCCGATGTTGCAATACGGTATTGAAGCTTTTTGTAAAAAATGTGCAGAAATTGGTATCGATGGTTTAATTATTCCAGACCTTCCAGTTGACGTATACGCCGAAAAGTACAAGCCTACATTCGAAAAATACGGTTTGATCAATGTGTTTTTAATCACGCCTCAAACCTCTGATGCACGTATTGGTTTTATAGATAGCGTTTCAAACGGATTCATTTATATGGTAAGTTCAGCGAGTGTTACTGGTTCTCAAACTGGTTTTGGTGATACCCAAGCGGACTACTTCAAGAGAATAGCTAATATGAACTTGAAAAATCCACAAGTGATTGGTTTTGGAATCAATAATTCGGAGACATTTAACCAAGCAACCCAATATGCTAAAGGAGCTATTATTGGTAGTGCTTTTATACAAGATTTAACCAAAAACGGAACCGGAAAAATCAGTGAATTTGTAAAAGCGATTCGATAGAGACAGTATTCATTTGCAATAAAAAAAAGCGTTTTGTTCCTTTTGAAAAAAAGTAAAACGCTTTTTTTTATTCCCTTAAACGATTATAAATAAAGCATCGGCAGTAAAATACTTGCTACAATAAGCAGAACTACTGATAATACACTACCAATAATTAAAAAATGTTTGAATTTATAAATCCCTAGACCATAAATAATAGCATTGGTTTGATATCCCATTGGCGTATAAAAACTAAAATTAGCACCAAACATGACCGCATAGAGTAAAGGCTTAGGATTAAGATTTAATTTAGCAGCAACAGCAATTACAATAGGTGCAATAATGATGGCAGTCGCATTATTGGATACAAATCCGCTCATCAACATCGTAAATGCAAAGATAATGGTAATTGTTACTGAGGCTGGAACCGACTTAAGCACGGCATACAGCTGATTAGCTATAAAAACATCTGTCCCGGTATTTTTCATAGCAATACCTAACGGAATCATACCCGCCAATAAAAATACCACCTGCCAGTTAATCCCTTTGTAGGCATCATTTAATTGAATACAGCCAGTAAACAAACATAAAGCAACTCCTAACAAACAAGATTTAAGAATTGAAAAAGTATTTGTAGCCGCTAAAACAATGACCAAAATGATTGCGAAAAACGAAATCAACTTTTTGTACGTTGGAATATAAGGATCCGTAATGACGGTATTAGCAAAAAGTAAATTGCTTTCATTTGCTATTTTTCTAATTTCACTCAGATTTCCGGACAGCAACACACGATTGCCTGGGTTCATAAATTTTTTAGTAAAAATCTTTTTGAAATAATTATTGCTTTTGGAAAATTTAGAATCGCTACTTACTCCCTTTACGTAGATGTTGTTTGGTAAAGTCATGTTAAACTCCTCTAAAGTCATATTGATAAAACGAGAATTAGGCAAAATAATTACTTCATGGTATTCATTGCTAAAATTCTCTTCGATCACATCATGATCAACTCCCAAAATGTTCAGCCCTAAACTTTCAGTTTGTGCAGTCAAATCCTCTAGGGTAAGGTCTAACCACAAAACATCGCCCACCTCTAAAACCTCTGCTTTGATATTGTTTTTGAGATGCCTCTTACCTCTTTGGATTTTGATTAAACGAATATCATTTTCATTCCAAATTTCGGTCTCGCCCGCTTGCTTTCCTATTAATTTAGAATTTTCTTTGATTTTGACCGCAGTGATATAGCCATATTTTTGATGGGAGTCAACTTCCTTTTGAGAAGCGCTTCTTGGTAAAAACTTTTTTGCTAAGAAATATATAATCGGAATAGATACTAGCAAAAACACAATACCAGCTGTAGAAAACTCAAAAAAACTAAAACGGCCAATGCCACTTTTTCGAGAAATATCTGAAACAATTAAGTTGGTGCTCGTTCCCATCAGTGTACAACTACCACCTAAAATCCCTGCAAATGATATAGGCAAAAGTACTCGAGCACGATCAATTTTACCCATTTTATCCAGCTCATTTACTAATTTAATAAAAATGATTACCACAGCAGTTGTTGCTATGAAAGAGGAAAAAAAGGCAACGGTAATCATCAAAAAGGGCAAGAAAACCCAAATGGGTAACTTGATAATGGGAATCATTTTTTGAGCTACCCAAGAAACCACTCCGTTTTTTTCTAAACTTATAGCAATAATCATTAAACATAAAATAGTCAGGACAGCATTATCCGAAAATCCAGAAACAGCTTCTTCCGGACTAACAAGACTACATATCAATAGACTGGTTAGTATAAAAAAAGCTGTTTTATCAACAGTAAATTTTTCACTAACAAATAGCAGAAAAGCTATTCCTAAAATCCCTAAAACCAGACTTATTTCTAAATTCATTTGCTTGTCATTTAATAAAACTAAATTATGGCATTAACAATATAATAAGTTACAGTATTTAGGACAAATGTTACGTTTAAACAATTGGTATATAACTAAGATAGAATTCCTAAACATGAAAAAAGAAAGAGAGAATTAAGGATAAAATGCACTTGTATAGTATAGTTACATCAGCTTAATCATAGCAAAACCCTCCATTGAATATAATTTTTTTACTTTAGAAAAATAAAAAAGTTCACAGACAAAACTTTTAAAAGTAGCTTTATCTGTGAACTTTATATCTAAAATTTGTGCTTAGTACTTACACCACTGCTTCCTCTTCAGCAACAAACTCCATATGATCCTCTACTTCAACAGCAACCTCTGGTTTGGATGCTTTCAAAGCATTGAACTTTTCAAGTTGCTCTAATTTGTCATCTTCACCACTAAAATAAGGAAAAACATCCATGATAGGTGACTCGGTTATAGCCGGAATACTGTAATCTCCCATCGTTCCTTTCATGGTTTCAACTGTATTATCATACGCTTCTTTCACATCATTCGCTTGAACTAAGAAGTACATGTTTGTTTTGCGTTCTTTACCGCTTTCTTCATCGTAAGCGAGTAAGGAAATCTTAGATTTGAACCAGCGATCTGCATTCTCAAAAGGATGAATCTCAGCATAGTTAGCTACCTTAATATTGGTAATCTTAAACTCCTCACTAGTGTAGGCAGCCATTTCTTCATTAATCCTGCTCTCTGCTTCGGTATAGGATAAAGCGTCTACTAGGTACGGCTCTGAAATCACTTTTTGATTTCCAGTCTCATCTGTTTTTCTATATTTTACCTTGCATTCATACCAAATTGCGCTCATATTTTTTGTTTTTTAGTTGGGAAGCCAAAGATAGATTTTAGAAAAAAAATAAGGGCTATTTTTTAAAATAGATATTCACAATTCATCACTTCCTACCCTGTATCGAAACGGAAGATGCAATAGAGTATTAAGTAACAAACAGATAGAAAAAAACAAGCAGCAAGATCTTTCAATACAAACCTACAGGGCAAACACTTGTTAATAGTACGTTAAATTTAAATTAAACAATCGTTTAATTTAAACAAATGTTTAATTTTGTTTCATAAATTTTAAGCATGATGTTGGACTCCACTTTTAACGATAAACAAATTCATATCCTGCAGGTAGCAGAATCACTTTTTGCTGAAAAAGGTTTCGACGCAACCTCTATCAGAAATATTGCTAAAGAAGCTAAGATTAATATTGCCATGGTTTCTTATTACTTTGGTTCCAAAGAGCGAATGCTGGAGTCATTAATAATATATAGAGCGACCGATTTAAAATTGCAACTAGATACTTTACGCATGGAAAGTCTAGATCCAATTGAAAAGATTAATAAACTAATTGAGTTGTATGTTACCCGAGTGCACTGCAATAGTGAAATATACAAAATCTTACATTTTGAATTTTCATCGAAAAAAAGAAGCATCAACTTAGATGCTTTCGTGGAATTAAAAGAAGGTAATTTAAAAACACTGGAAACTATCATCGAACAAGGCCAAAATAAAGGTCTTTTTAGAAAAGATATTATTGTTCCGTTAATCACTCCTACAATTTTAGGAACCTTTTTTCACTTTGAGACGAACAGACCCTTTTTTGAGAATTTACTTAATTTAAATACTCCAGAAAGCTATGATAATTATATCAAAACAACGCTTACGAAACATATTCAACAAACCATTAAAGCCCTTCTTATTTATGAAAGTTAGTCAATTATTGCTCTTTGGGATTTTCTTTAGCGGAATTTCAGCTGCGGTAGCGCAAGACAAAACGAGCTTAACACTCGATGAAGCCATCAATATGGCTTGGTCAAAAAGTAATGAGATTTCGTTAGCCAATACCAAAGTGGCTACCAAAAAATATGAGCTACAAGCCATCAAAAACGAAAGATATCCCAATTTAAAGGTATCAGCACAGTACCAACACCTAACCAAAGCGACTGTTGACCTAAAATTAAACAGGAGTGGCTCAGGTAGCGAACCCGCTCCTGCTGTTAATCAATTGCTTTTAGGACAGGCCACTGCAAGTTTACCTGTTTTTAGCGGATTCAAAATTCAAAATACAATTGTTGCTTTTGACAATATGTACCAAGCGGAAGCAGCAAATGCCATGCAAACTAAGGAGGAAGTGGCGATGAAAGTGGTGAATTACTACGCTCGACTATATAAAGCACAAAAAACAGTAGAACTTTTAAAAGAGAATCAAAAAAGTACAAAACAACGTGCCGTAGATTTTACCGCCTTAGAAAAAAACGGAATAATTCCACGTAATGATCTAATGAAAGCACAATTGCAAGTTTCTAAAGTGCAGCTGTCTTTAGATAAAGCGATGAGTGATCTTAATACTGTGAATTTTGAACTTGTATCGTTATTAAAATTAGATCCTAAAACAAATTTGGTGATTACCGAAAGCGACTTCGCTAACTTTCAAATGAACAACATTCCCGCGAATGATGGGAGTGCTCTAGAAAACAGAAAAGATTTAGAAGCAGTTCGTTTACAAGAAAAAGCAAGTTTGGCAAATATAAAAGTGGCTAAAAGCGCTTATTATCCTCAGGTAGCTATTGTTGGTGGTTATACCTCATTAGGATTAAAAAATGTAATTACAGTTCAAAACGCAATCAATATTGGTGTAGGACTTTCGTATGATTTAAGCGGAATCTTAAAGAATGGTACCAATGTTAAAATAGCCGAAAGTAAGGCGCTGGAAGTACAAAACTCCGAAAATATGCTTGCGGATTATATTAAAATTCAAGTTCAAAAAGCGATGGAAGAGTACAACTTAGCAATTAAACAAGATATAGTTTACGATGAAGCCGTTGACCAAGCTTCAGAAAACTACCGTATCATTAAGGAGAAATATGACAATGGATTATCTGATACGAACGATTTGCTAGAAGCTGATGTAGAACAATTAGGATCTAAAATCAATAAGGCGTTAGCCAAAGCGAATGTAATTCAAAAATACTACGAATTGCTTTCGGTAAACGGACAATTAAACAAAACCTTCAATCTTTCAAAAATATAATCATAATCCAAAATGGAAAAGAAACCAACAAACAAAAAGTTTATTATTATCATAGGGACATTACTAATTTTAGGAATCACCTACGGAACTTATAAATACATTCACTCTCTTTCTCATGAAGGAACTGATGATGCCCAGATAGAAAAAAACATGAATCCTATTATTCCAAGAGTATCGGGATATGTGAGTAAAGTCTATATTAAAGATAACGACTTTGTAAAAAAGGGAGATACACTGTTTACTATTGATAATAATGATTACGAATTGAAAATCGATGAAGCTGCAGCGACTTTGGCCGCAGCCGAAAGCAATTTTGAAGTATCAAAAGCTGATATCGGAAGTGTTTTGGCTAGTATATCCGTTTCAAATGCTAACGTACAATCAGCAGCCGGAAATATAGAAACAGCTAAAATTAGATTAGGACGTGCTACTAGCGATTTTAATCGCTATGAAAACTTGTACAAGAGCCGTACCATTACCAAGCAACAATACGAGCAAGCACTTGCAGCAAAACAAGAAGCGGAGAGTCAAGTCCGAATTTTGCAACAGCAAGAAAGAGCCACTGCTTTCCAAACGTCAGTAATCAAGGCTAAAGGAAAAGTATCCGATAAACAAACCGATGTTGCTGCTGCCAATATTAAAAAAGCGAAGGCCATGCTTGAAACAGCACAGCTTAATTTAACCTATACGGTGATTACCGCAGCAATGGATGGACAAGTTTCTAAAATTGATATCCAGCCAGGACAATTGGTACAACCGGGACAATCGCTATTTTATATTATCAACAATACAACGGCTTGGGTTATTGCCAATTTTAAAGAAACGCAATTGAATAAAATGGTAGCAGGACAAAAAGTAACTTTAAAAGTAGATGCTTATCCTGACTATGAGTTTGAAGGAACTGTGGTTTCGTTTTCACCTGCAACAGGATCTCGTTTCTCTATTTTGCCTCCTGATAATGCTACTGGAAATTTTGTAAAAACGATTCAGCGTTTACCCGTTAAAATCAGTATTGATCCTAGTAATGATATCGAAAAAGTAAAACTACTACGTCCAGGTATGAATGTGGACGTCGATGTACATATCAAATAAAATGGTAAAATCAGAAGACGATTTAGTAGAATATGGCTTTAGGAGAGTAATCATCACGATTACTGCTGTCTTATGTGCCTTGCTTGAAATTGTAGATACTACTATTGTTAATGTCGCATTAACGAATATGCGAGGAAGTCTTGGCGCTACTTTGACTGATGTTGCTTGGGTAATCACTGCTTATGCCATTGCTAATGTTATCGTAATACCTATGACAAGCTGGCTCTCGCAACAATTTGGCCGACGCAATTATTTTGCAGTATCTATTATTATTTTCACCGTTTCCTCCTTTTTATGCGGTAACGCAACCAATATTTGGGAGCTAGTGGCTTTTCGGTTTATTCAAGGTTTAGGTGGTGGCGCATTATTAGTTACCGCACAAACTATTATTACAGAGAGTTATCCAATTGCTAAACGCGGAATGGCGCAAGCCATTTACGGAATGGGAGTAATTGTAGGACCAACTTTAGGTCCGCCATTAGGTGGGTATTTAGTTGATAATTTTTCTTGGCCTTATATATTTTACATCAATATTCCGTTAGGAATTATAGCAACATTGCTTACAATAACTTTTGTTAGAAGTCCTAAATATGGTGAAAAACTAAAATCAAATCAAGTAGATTGGATTGGTATAATTTTACTCGCTTCTTTTATAGGCTCTTTGCAATTTGTTTTGGAGCACGGACAGCAAGACGATTGGTTTAATAATCCACTAATTACAGCCTTAAGTACTGTTTCCTTATTTGGGTTAATCCTTTTTATCTGGAGACAACTCGTTTATAAACATCCAATTGTCAACTTAAGTGTTTTAAAAGATGGAAATTTACGAATAGGAACCTTGATGAGTTTTATTTTAGGATTTGGTTTATATGGATCAACTTTAATAATACCAATCTACACGCAATCTATTTTACGATGGACCGCCACTGATGCGGGTTTACTGTTGATTCCCGGATCGATTACTACGGCAATCATGATGCCCTTCGTAGGTAGAATGATCCAAAAAGGCGTACCGCAATCGTACATGGTAGCTGTTGGGTTCCTGAGCTTCTTTTTGTTTACGTTTATGATGTATAATGTACTTACGCCTGACACAGGAGTTGAACACATGTACTGGCCATTGATATTAAGAGGAGTTGGTCTAGGATTACTTTTTGTTCCTATTACGACCTTATCACTATCTACCTTAAAAGGAAAGAACATTGGTGAGGGTGCCGCCTTTACTGGAATGATGCGACAACTAGGAGGTTCTTTTGGTATTGCAATAATTACGACATTTATAACAAGGTTTTCACAAAAACACCGTGTTGATCTTATCGCTAATTTAGACGGCAGCAGCTTTGAAGTACAACAGCGCATCATGCAGTTGCAAAAAGGATTTATGTCTAAAGGTTTTACTTTCAATGAATCCCTAAAAAAAGCCTATCAAGCCATCGATTACAGCGTTTTAAAACAAAGTACCGTTTTAGCTTATATGGATATCTTTCTCTACTTAGGAATTCTATTTTTATTATGTATTCCAATTGTGTTTTTTATCAAAAGAGGGAAAAATAAAATTGACCCTGCTGATGCGATGCATTAAAAGAAGTACACAAGCAAAAAGCGCCATTTTCAAAAGAAAATGGCGCTTTTTGATTCTATCAATAGTGTAAAACTATCTCGTGAAAATTAAATTATTTCCTTTTGATAAATTGGCATCGAATTGATAACCATCATAATTAAATCCTTTTAAGTCATCAATTGTCTCGGCATTCGTATCAATGATATAACGAACCATCATCCCTCTCGCCTTCTTGGCAAAAAAACTAATGATCTTTAATTTACCATCCTTATAATCCTTAAAGTCAGGCGTAATTACCGGTACTTTCAACGCTTTTACATCTATTACTGAGAAATATTCGTTACTAGCTAAATTTACAAATAGC
>NZ_JAQWTM010000027.1 GCF_029242675.1 Flavobacterium sp. | reverse complement strand
ATGATGAATGTCGCAGGAACTGCCAATTGCTCACTATCATCAGAATGACTTTCTTTAAGTTGTGCTCCCATTATTACATTGTAAACAATTCTCAAAACTGCTTTTGGTTTAAAAAGGACATCATAAGCTTTGGCTACGGTATGATCTTCATCGTATAAAATAGTAAATTCTGCTCCCGTTTTTTCACTGGTCTTCTTTATAAATTCTGATTTTTCAGGTGAAACCACTACCACACTAGCACCCTTTTTATAAATCAATGGTAAACTCTCTTGTATTTCCTTTAAATGCTTGTTGCAGAAAGGACACCACTGACCACGAATAAATATTAGAACAACTTCTCCTTTTAACAACGCATTCGATAATAAATACTTTTTTTTGTAAATATCTACTGTAGTAAATTCTGGAGCCTTTTCTCCTATTTTCAAGCCACTTATTTTATTCATTATTTTTTTATTATTTAAATGTTTTAACTCCATCATGACTTTTTTTTCGAAAAGTTAACAATGTTTTAAACATATTCTAAAATTTCACTCTGTTAGAATCTAATTTAGGAAGTTATAGTAATATGATTTCTTTTCGAAAATAAATTCTATTCTGTTTCTATAAATAAGCTTAGAATGCTCTAATGTAGTTATCAATTTTTTAGTAAAGAGTAATTAAGTATTATTTCGCCTCTCAAACTTTCTAGAAATCATTTTCCTGAGCAATTTTAACACACCAATTAAACCTTTATAAAGAAATACGGTCAAAGAAAGAAAGAAAACCCAATGAAAAAATATTTTGTACTATCCTTGATTTTATTAGGAAATCTAATTTTTGCACAGAAAAATGCGGCTCATTTAACTGCGACAATTATAGGGTCCGGCTCTCCAAAATTTAGTACAGAGCGCTCTGGACCTTCTGTATTGATATCGTATCAAGATACGCAGATCCTGGTAGATATGGGAAATGGAACACAAGCCAACTTAGATAAAAACAGTACAAAAATCAAAGACATAGACGGTCTGCTTTTTACACACCATCATCTAGACCATAATGAGGAATTTGCACCTATTTTTATTCAATCACTTCTGGGAGGCACAAAGACAATTATTGCTGGTCCTCCAAAAACTACCGCTATTGTCGATAATTTTATCGAAATCTATGATGAAGATATCGAGTACAGATTGTCTAAATCTGGGCGAACTTTAAGTCAAGTAAAACAAAACTTTAAAGTGGTGGATTTGATAGATGAAACCCCTTTTTACATCGGGTCAATCAAAGTAAGCTATGCTAAAGTAAATCATACCATCTCTACACTCGCTTATCGATTTGATGTAGCTGGAGAATCGATTGTTGTTTCTGGTGATTTGACATATTCTGAAAATTTGCCTGTTCTTGCTAAAAATGCCGACTATTTAATTATTGATTCAGGTGGTGCAATCGCCCAAGGATCAAAAGCAAGAGAGAGTACTGATAAAGCAGGCAAAAACAGAAATACAAACAATCGAAATTCTCCGAAAAACGGGACTAAAAAAAGCGAATCAACTAAAGAAAAAGCACATGTTAATGTAGCTGAAAGTTCGCTAATGGCAAAAGAGGCCAATGTTAAAAACATGGTTTTAACCCATTTTAATTCAGTTTTAATTGACGAAGAAGCAACAACAGCTGAAATTCGGAAAAACTTTAAAGGAACTATTTTATTCGCTCAAGATCTAATGGTCTTACCTCAACGCTAAATTACTGGAACATCAATAAGTAGTTACTGAACCTTAACTAAATACATATTAAAACAAACTTATATTAATACCTTGAAAACTATGAAAAACGCTATTAAATTTTCGACACTACTGCTCGTAACAGCCGCTTTTGCAAGCTGCAAATCTAATCAAGAAACAACAGAATCAAACAAAGGAAAACGTGCTGACGTGGCCCAAATGTTTGCTAATATGGATAGCAACAAAGACGGAAAAATATCTGCAATTGAGGCTAAAGGAAAATTGAGAGAGAATTTTAGAAAGCGTGATCGCAATAATGACGGCTATATCACTCGCGACGAACTAGGAAGAAAAAAGTAAATTATCGAGTATTATTTCGTTTTCCACCTAAAAGTAAATTACAACAATCTTTAAGTTGTCCAAAAGATTATACCACTAAAAAAGCTCCAGCTGTTCAAACGGTCTGGAGCTTTTTTATTTATAAATGTTGCTAATTATTTCTGTTTTCGAAAATAAAAAGTGCATTATTGTAATCAATTAAATAATAACCTTATCACTATTTTCAGTCGCTAATGCCATATTAATTGTAAGAAATGACACGATATAATCGTAGTTTCTATGAGATGAGCTTGTTACACTTTGCTACTATTAAAGAGATTTTGTATTCATATAAAAAATATAAATAAATTGTTATTTATTAATAGTCTAAATAAAAATAATAAGTATGTTTGCACAATAAAAACATAAATAATCGATAAAATGAACTTAAAAATTCTAATTACAGCACTTAGCTTATCTTGCTCTTTTGCCTATTCTCAGACAAATTTAAAAGGTACTGTAAAAGACGAAAAGGGAAATCCTTTAATTGGAGCTACTGTAGTATTAAATGCTACTCAAGGAACAATTACAAATGGTGACGGTAGCTATACCATTGCGGTTTTAGA
>NZ_JAQWTM010000063.1 GCF_029242675.1 Flavobacterium sp. | reverse complement strand
ACCGATTTTAACTCGAATGGCATTTAGTTGGGCAGTGTTTAATGTGGTGATATCTTGACCAAAATATTTGATTTAAACTTGATCTGCTTTTATTAATCACACGATACAGTTAATGGTGATGGATTTCCCTGTTCCGGATTTCCCTAATATAACTACATCCTCTCCTTTGTTTACAGTCAAATTAACTCCTTTTAAGATATGATTATCTTTTCCAAAAGTTTTATGTAAATTTTGAATTTCAATAGTTGGGCCTGCTTTTGCCACTGTTTCCTCAGTTGGTAATGGTGCTGTCATATTAAAATAATAAGTCGGTTAATTGAACGGCTAGCATATCAATAATAAATATACTTAGTGAGGCTGTTACTACGGCTGAATTAGCAGCTAATCCTACACTTTCGGTTCCATTATCGGCATTGTATCCTTTGTAGCATCCGATAATGCCTATGAAGAAACCGAAAAAGAACGTTTTAATCGTTGCAGGTAAAACATCAGAAAACGTTAAGATGTCAAAAACTTTACTGATGTAGAGATAAAAACTTGCATCACCGCGGATGTTGAATCCTACGTATCCGCCAAAAATTCCAATTAAATCAGCTAGAATGACTAATAACGGAATCATAAATGTGGTTGCTAATACTCGTGTAACCACTAAATATTTAAAAGGGTTGATTGCGGCTACTTCCATAGCGTCTATTTGTTCCGTCACTTTCATCGAGCCCAATTCAGCTCCAATTCCTGAAGCCACTTTGCCAGCACAAATTAAAGCAGTGATTACGGGTGCAATTTCTCTAATTAAAGATAATGCAACCATGCTTGGTAGCCAAGACTCCGCGCCAAAGCTGGCTAGAGTAGGGCGGGACTGTAGGGTCAGAACTAAACCCATAATAAATCCTGTTATAGCAACTAAAGGGATTGATTTATATCCTATTTTGTAACTCTGCTTTAGGAATTCTTTAAATTCATAGGGAGGAGCAAATGCTTCTTTGAAAAATCTACCGATAAAAAGGGTCATAGTGCCCACGTCATCGAAGGTGCTTTTTAAGGATGTAGTCACGATAGTAGTTTTTTAAGATTAATATAAATGTATTTTAAAGGTAAATTTTAACTGTTTTTTTGTAAAAGCAATTGCTTTACTTTTAGCTTTTAAATCTTTAGAAATAGTTTGACAACAACTTCCTGCTCTTCGTTTTTTATTCAAAATAATCCCTCTTTGGAATATAAAAAATGGATAAATTTATGCTAAATCAAAGAACCGATTTTAATTGATAAAAAATGTTGTGATACTTTTATAAAAACTTATAAAATTAACATTTGTTTTAAAAATCAGAATTGCCATCTCTACCGTTTTATTTAATTTTTGACAAAGAATAAGGTTGAATATAAACTGAATTCCGTAATAAAATGATTAATTAGAGTGTAAGAAGCTAATAAAAAAAGGACTGTCTAAATGGTCAAACAGTCCTTAATAAAAATTGATATAACTTAATTTAATCGAGTACTAGTTATGTACGGTCACTAATTTCTCGATTAACTTTTATAATTAGCTTAAATACCTTCTTAATATCCAAGCAGTTGATTCATGTTCTAATAGTAGAGCGGTAAGGAAATCAGCGGTTCCAACATCGTCATTCTCATCTTCAGCTGTACTAATATCTTTTCGCAGTTGTACCACGACCGTTTCATGATCATTTAGCAATTCTTTAATCATCGCCTTGCTTTCAGGATAAACAGCTGGAGCTTCCTTTAATCTTGTTTTTTCAGTAAACTCAGCCATCGTTCCAATGGTTTTGCCTCCTAATTTGCTAATTCGTTCGGCAATTTCATCAATATTTGCTTCAAGTTGTTTGTATTGACCCTCAAAAAGTTTGTGTAACTCCATAAAGCTCTCTCCAGTGACATTCCAATGAAACTTTCTAGTTTTAGTATATAAAGTCATCGCATCCGCTAAGGTTGCAGATAGTAAGTCTATACTGCTTTTTAAATTTTTATCTGTAATTCCAATATGTGGTTTCATAAATTATTATTTTATAATTGATTGTGAGTAAAATGTATTAATTATTTTTTGTCTTTAATGACCAAAACTGCGCCACCTACGATTAAAATAACACCAATAATAGGAGACCATTGAACGGGATGGTTTTCTTTTTTGTTGATTTCAATTGGTCCAATATCAACTACTTTTTCTTCGGTTACATAATTAAATCCAGTGTAAAACACCATTAGAACTCCTATAACAAGTACTGCGATTCCGATTGATTTTGATTTCATTTTTTACAATTTAAAAGGTTAGTTGTTTTCAGTTTTTAAACTTTTTATTAAATTTCAATGCTACATTTTAATTGATTTGTTATCAAATTCAAATGTCATTTGCATCTATTTCAAAATTAAGAAATTAGTGTGCATTCTATTTTACAGGATTATTCATAATTGTTACAGTATTCACAGTTTTACTACTTTTTAGTTTAAATTCCTTCCCAAAAGTATCAAGAATAATGCATTAGCTCGCTACTTTGTCATAGCATGCAACCTGCTATTGTTTAGCTAATTCGGATTAGTTTTTTATTTATAAACTCATGAATTCCTTGTTCGGCTAATTCTCGGCCATATCCAGATCGTTTCGTTCCACCAAATGGTAAATCAGGTTGAGAAGCGGTTGGCTGATTAATAAAAACCATACCAGAATCGATTTGATCTGCTATTTTTATCGCTCGTTCAATATCTTTCGTATAAATCGATCCTCCAAGTCCAAAAGGGGAGTCGTTAGCCAATTCAATTGCTTCTTGTTCATTTTTTACACGATAAAAGGAGGCAACAGGTCCAAAAAGTTCTTCATAAAAAGTAGGTTCCCCTCTTTTAAGATTGGTTAATAAAGTAGGTTGAATGTATGCACCTTTTTCAAATGCTCTTTTTCCACCTGTAGCTATTTTTGCGCCCGCCTTTTCAAATCGACCTACTTGATCGAGTAAATCAGTAAGTGCTTGTTCACTACTTAAAGGCCCAACTTGTGTTTCAGGGTCCATAGGATCGCCGACTTTTAGGTTAGCGATAGCAGCGGTAAATTTTTCTAAGAACTCATTAGCAATAGCTTCTACTGCGATAAATCTTTTAGAAGCAACGCAACTTTGACCGTTATTGTTCATTCGGCCTATAATGGCCATTTCAATTGTTTTATCAATATCGGCATCTTCTAAAACTATAAAGGAGTCGCTTCCTCCTAATTCTAAAACTGATCGTTTTAAGTTTTTCCCAGCAGCTGCAGCCATACTGGAACCAGCACCTTCACTTCCTGTTAAGGAAACGCCCATGATACGGCTATCATCAACCAGGGAAGTACTTCTTTTACCCGATATCATTAAATTGGTATACACGCCTTTAGGAGCGCCTGCTTCATC
>NZ_JAQWTM010000022.1 GCF_029242675.1 Flavobacterium sp. | reverse complement strand
ATGACAATGACACAGGAAGAGCATAAGCAAAAAACAGCAAGATCATATAAGTTGATTTTGATTTTTGCAATGGTCAGTATGATTATGATGTTTGCGGGACTTACTAGTGCGTTTGTAGTAAGTAAAGCAAGAGTAGACTGGTTGAAAGATTTTCAATTGCCTACTGCATTTTATTATAGCACATTGGCGCTGGGGATTTTATTTGTTGTTTTGCAGTTTGTAGGATTTGGACAAATTGTGGAAAACGGTTATTATTTTACAGGAAGCGAGAGCTCAATAACAACAACATTTTTGTATATTGTAACCGTAGTGCACTTGATTCACCTAGCCGGAGGATTAATTTCATTGTTAATTATAATTTATAATCATTTTAAACAAAAATACAATTCGAGTCAAACTCTTGGAATAGAACTAGGTGCAATGTATTGGCACTTTTTAGATTTCTTGTGGATTTATTTATTTGTATTTTTATATTTCTTTAAATAAGAAAAAAACGTAAATTTGGGAACTTTTTAACGAATAACTTTTATGGAAGCGACAGTTACTACTGCAAATAGTGAAGAAAAAACTTGGGGAGGCGGCGAAAATCAGCCAATGGGAGCAAGTTATGGTAAATTGATGATGTGGTTTTTTATCGTATCAGATGCCTTAACGTTCTCTGGATTTTTAGCAGCTTACGGTTTTTCAAGATTTAAATTTATTGAAACTTGGCCATTGGCCGATGAGGTGTTTACGCACTTTCCATTCATGCATGGGGTATCCGCTCCGATGTATTATGTCGCGTTGATGACATTTATTTTGATTTTTTCATCTGTAACAATGGTTTTGGCTGTTGATGCGGGTCATCAAATGAAAAAAGACAAAGTAGTTCTCTACATGTTTTTAACCATTATAGGTGGAGGAATCTTTGTTGGTTCACAAGCTTGGGAGTGGAAAAACTTTATTAAAGGCGAGTATGGTGCTATTGAAACTAAAGGAGGTAGCTTGCTTCAATTTGTAGATAAAGACGGTAAACGTGTTGCTCTAGCTGAATTTGCTGCAACTTTACCAGAAGTTAGAGAGCAGTTGACTAGAAATAAAGCGAAATGGTTCATGGAAGAAGGATCTTTGCCTTCTTACTCAGTGGCCGAAGTACAAGCTGGATTTAAAGCACATCCTGATCTTTTAATTAGAACAGAAACTATTACTGCAGAAAAGCAGAAAACGGTGCTTTCTAGAGCGGAGTCAGAGTCGAGATTGTCTCAAGCAGCTTACGTTGTGGAAGGAGCGAACTTGACAAGAAATGAATACGGAAGTAAATTGTTTGCTGATTTCTTCTTCTTTATTACCGGATTCCACGGATTCCACGTATTTTCAGGTGTAATCATTAACATTATTATTTTCTTTAATGTTCTTTTAGGAACCTATGAGAAAAGAAAAAGTTATGAGATGGTAGAAAAAGTTGGATTATATTGGCACTTTGTCGATTTAGTTTGGGTATTCGTATTTACAGTTTTCTATCTAGTTTAATTTTCAAAAGATTTAATTATGTCACACGGTCACGAACATGTATCGAATATTAGCAGAATCTGGAAAGTTTTCGGAATATTATCTGCGGTTACAATTGTAGAAGTTATTTTAGGTATCTATAAGCCTGATTCTTTACACTTTAGTCACTTTTTAGGATTGAGTTTTTTAAACTGGATTTTTTATGGGTTAACAGTATTTAAAGCGTACTACATTGTATGGGCTTTTATGCACATGGAAGGTGAAAGATCTAGTTTGAGATCAGCGGTAGTTATACCAGTAATTTTCCTAATCTTGTATTTGCTTTTTATTCTTTTAACAGAAGGTAATTATATTTATGGGGTTTTTAAAGATTCAACTATTAAGTGGAATTTTTAACATTATATTAATTCAAAAAAAGGGTATTCGTCGAGGCGAATGCCCTTTTTTGTTTTATTTTTGTATCCTATATATTTCCCTTTCCAATGAAAAAAAATATTGTTCTTTTTGTCCTTTTTATACTTCCTATCGTTGCCTATCTTTTCTTTGCATCGGGCGTAAATGGCTTTACAACATTACCTGTTATTTCTCCTTCAGTTCCTGATCTAGGGAAGTGGGAATCGTTACATGGTGAAGAAGTTACTTTAAATGGAAAAATCACGATTTTAGGTTTCTCAGGTTCTGATATTTTAAAAAACAGAGGAAATCTTTTTAATCTTAACGAGAAGGTGTACCAACGGTACCATACCTTTAAAGATTTACAGTTTGTTATGGTATGCCCAATTGGAACTGAAAATGACATCAAAAAGATTATAGATGCCTTAGATGAGTTTACTGATGTGTCGCAATGGCATTTTGTTTTCACAACTCCTGAAAATATAAATACCTACTACAAAAGCCTTAAGTTAAAAGGATCATTGGATAAACATGCGGGAACCCCAATGGTTTACATCGTGGATAAAGCGAGGAATTTAAGAGGCCGTAAAGAAGTAAAAGAATATAAAGAGGGTTATGATACTTTTCACCCTTCGGATCTAAGTAATGAAATGATAGATGATTTTAAAATTATCTTATATGAATACCGTGCGGCACTGAAGAAAAATCATAATGCTACAAAGCAACTTTAATTTATTATTATGTTCAAAAACAAATCATACATAGGTATTTCTTTTGTAATTCTGGTTTTTGGGATTTATGCAATACCTAAAATTTTAGACCGCATTCAAGATGGATCTGTTGTAAAAGCGGATCGTTTGGATCATGTAAGTGGGATTGCTACATCTGATGGTAAATTAGAAACGATTGGACCGGCGCCTAAATTTGAATTAGTAAATCAAAACAACCAAAAAATTTCAAATGAAACGTATAAAGGTAAAGTTTATGTTTTAGATTTTTTCTTTACGACCTGTCCTACGATTTGCCCGAAGATGAATCAGAGTATGTTAAGTATAGAGAAAAAGTTTTTTGGAAATCCTAACTTCGGTATTGTTTCTATAACTATTGATCCGGCTCACGATACACCAGCAGTTTTAAAAGAGCATGCACAACTACTTGGTGCAACTTCTTCAAATTGGAATTTTTTAACAGGAGATAGGCAAACCATTTTTGACTTGGCAAACAAGGGATTTAACCTTTATGCTGGAGAAAACAGTAAGGTTAATGGCGGTTTTGAGCATTCAGGCTTATTTGCTTTAATTGACAAGAATGGAAATATCCGTTGTAGGAAAGATAATTTTGGAAACCCAATATTATACTACGATGGTTTAGAAAAGGAGGGCGTTCGCAATATTCAACAAGATATCAGTATATTATTAAAAGAATAAAGTTATGGAAAAGCAAAATACGCAGTTGAAATATAAAAATTGGATTATCATTTTGTCGGTTGCTATTCCGTTAGTAGTGGTGCTTCTTTTTTCAGTAAACCTAAAAAAGATGGGTTTTAATGTAGAGCCACTCACTTTTTTGCCTCCAATTTATGCCTCAATAAACGGATTGACTGCTGTTCTATTAGTAACAGCAGTATTAGCAATTAAAAATGGTAATAGAAGATTACATGAAAATTTAATGAAGTCGGCAATAGCTTGTTCTGTTGCTTTCCTAGGCATGTATGTTGCATATCATATGACCACTGATTCAACCAAATTTGGAGGAGATGGAGTTGTTAAGTATGTGTATTATTTTATTTTATTTACTCATATCGTCTTATCAGTTATAGTTATTCCTTTGGTGTTGGTTACATATGTAAGAGCTTTATCAGAACTTTTTGACCAGCACAAGAAAATTGCAAAGATCACCTTCCCTATTTGGTTGTATGTAGCTGTTACAGGAGTAGTAGTGTATTTAATGATTTCACCTTATTATGTATAAATATTCAATACTAAAAGTCGTTACTACCAATTTCAAGCAAAGCAGCATAAAGCTAGGCTTTCTAATGGTGTTGTTTTTTTTGTTTAGTACTGTTGCTAGTGCGCAATGTGCCATGTGCCGTGCTGCACTAGGAGGAGAAGCGAATAAAGCGCAGGCGCAAGCAGTTAATGATGGAATAGTATATTTAATGGTAATACCTTATGTTTTAGTGGCGGCGATAGGTTACGCAGTTTATAGAATGCGAAAAAAGAAAGTAAAATAAGTGCTTACTTTAAGCCGTTAACACTAACGTTAATTTCTCCGTTTATTTTTATAAAGGCCAAAATAGCATTATTCGTTAGTTCTATTTTTTTGAACTGAATATCTTCCATTTTACCATTTACATATATCCCTGGCATCGGAGAGTAGTTTTTTAAATAATTGAGCATGGTTTTCTTGCCTTCTTCTAGATTTGGTTTGATGGAATAGCGGCAATTTTCCTCGATCTTTTTAAGGATAACTCCTTGGGCAAGCCAGTTTGCAGTTCGCATTAATTTACTTTTAGTATCCAATACGTATTCTAGTTGATCGAAATATATTTCTTTGGTTTGATCATTGTATTTTGGGAAACCAGCCAAGTAAATAGTTCCGTTAATCGATCCTTGAAGTGCTAACGCAATAACCATTTTGTCATTTTTATGCCAAATAGTAACATCTTTCACGGTCACTTTCTTTGATCCAGAAGTGAAATCTTGTTCTGCAAAATTCTTCCGAATAATTTTAGATGCATCGGCGTATGTTGAAACTGCAACAATATTAGTTGTAACTTGATTAGGAATCTTAACTACAGGTTTCAAGATTATTTTTGTGGCATCAAACTGCTTTTCTGGTTTTTGGCCTATCAACGTTTCCATAGTGCATTTCATACCCATATCTAACAAAAACGAATCGTTTTTTAAATGCGCTGCAGTTGAATAAATTTCGATAGGAACGATTCGCAACCAACTTTCGTAATCCTCGTTCATTTTGAAAGGTGTGCATAGGGTTTCCAAAGTTGCTAATACATTCGGTTTGAAATCCATTGCTTTTTCGATGGCATCATCAATGCTCTTTTCTATTTTAGATCGAAAGAGTTTAACTGTAGGATTGATGATGTAGGTTACAGGGACGTTTTTACCCAAGACCGTCATTGTTGGGCTCTCATTCCACTCTAGAGATTTTAATTCCGTTTTTGTTTTTAGTCTCCAATTATTGAGTGTCACGGAGCTACTAAGTGTAACTATTCCATTTAAATTGAACTCTTGAGTTTTATAGAGGTCTACTCCGATAGTTTTGGTTCCTATGCGGTATTTTATCAGTGCTTTTAAGGGAAGGATGGTTTTAATTCGCTCTGAACCCTTGGCGTTTTCATTTACTATTGTGATTGGTGCTAGCTTCCATATTTTGATTTCGACATTGTCATCTTCAATAGTATTGTCTTCATAAATCAAACCGTTTAAATATGAGTTAGTTTGGTATTCGATGTCTTTTAATGCAATACTAATAGGTAAATTAATAAACGAGGGGCTGTTGTCATAAACTACTGGCGAAGCATCGTCTGGCTCAGGTCGTAAGGTATCAATCTTTTGACTAGTGGAACATCCTAAAAACAAAACGGTAAGGACAAGTAGGCTCGCTATTTTTTGAAGCATTTTTCTTTTTTTTACAAAAGTAAACATTTTTAAAAGACGTAATCTTGAAGATACTCTTTTGTTAAACATCAAAATTTGTCTGAATCTGTTTAACTTGTTGCTAAGAGAAGTGCTGTTTCGAAATTTTAAGGATTAAAGTGTAACAATTTAACAGGACCGAAGTCTTATGGGTATATAAATCATTTTTATTATTGTCATTACTGAAAACTAGTAAGAGTTATTCTTAGTTTGGATGTAAGGATTTTATGAAGCGATGATTTTGTTAACAGTGCAATTTTGTAGTAAAAGAATAACTATAGAGAGGCAGTGAACAATTGCTAAGATAAAAGCTATGAACTGCTTTATGAAAGATTGGAACCTATTAGCAAAGATTTTTTAGTTGTAACTACTAATTAAATTGTTAGATTTATTTTTGGTTTTAATAAATGTTAAATTTGTGTGCTTCATTGCACCACCTTGATTATAAAGATATGAGAAAACCCAGCTGGATTCCTATAATACTACTCTTTTCGGGAAGTTTGCTTTCACATGCACAAGTGAAGAAATGGACTTTACAGGAATGTGTGAATTATGCTTTGGAGCATAATATTTCTATAAAACAGACCGAGCTTGATAGTGAAACGGCATTAATTGACAAGAGAGGCGCTTTAGGACGTTTTCTTCCTTCGTTGAATGCAAATGCTTCACATTCATGGAATATTGGTTTGAACCAAGATATTACTACTGGATTGCTACAGAATCAAACTACTCAATTTACCTCTGCAGGAGCTAGTGTTGGTGTCGATATTTATAGAGGATTGCAAAATCAAAATACATTGCGACGTGCTAATTTATCCGTTGTTGCAGCCAAATATCAAATTCTGAAAATTCAAGAAGATATAGCATTGAATGTAGCTAATGCTTTCCTACAAGTCTTATTCAATAAAGAAAATCTAAAAGTTCAAAACGAACAATTAGGAATTGACCAAAAGCAATTAGCGCGTTCTCAGGAATTAGTAAATGCGGGTACTATTCCCAAAGGAGATTTATTTGATGTGAAGGCTACTTTAGCGTCTGACAATCAAAGGGTAATAAATGCTGAGAATTCCTTATTGATTTCTAAATTAAGCTTAGCTCAATTGCTTCAGTTGGAAGATTTTGATTCCTTTGATGTTGTGGATGATACGGCAGCGAAAGACGAGAATAATATCTTATTGGAAACGCCAACAAGTATTTACGCTAAAGCAAAAGAAGGAAGAACTGAATTAAAAATAGCTGAAACAAATCTTGAAATCGCCGAAAAAAACGTTGCTATTGCAAAAGGGGGGTACCAACCGACACTACAAGGGTTTTACAGTTTTAATTCAAGGGTATCCTACAGCGACAGAGTTGTTGGTTTGACACCCAATACTGCAAATCCTACCTCAGTTGTTGGATTCGTGCAAGGAACGAATCAAAATGTTTTGAGCCCCAACTTCACAAGAGTTCTAGGAAATCCAGCACCGTTCTTTGATCAATTTAACACGAATAAAGGACAATCATTTGGTGTGCAGCTTAGTGTACCCATTTTTAATGGATTCGCTGCTCGCAATAATGTGGAACGATCAAAAGTAACATTGGAAAAGTCAAAAATCGCTTTGGAACAACAAAGCTTAACTTTACAGCGTAATGTATACACCGCATTTGTTGATGCTAAAGGAGCATTGAAATCATACGAATCAGCACTTACGGCATTAGACTCAAGGGAGCAATCGTACAACTATGCTAAGGAGCGCTATAACGTAGGTTTAATGAATGCATTTGATTTAAGCCAATCTCAAACCTTGCTTGCAACAGCTCAGTCAGAAGTTTTAAGAACGAAATACGACTACATTTTTAAAATAAAAATACTAGAGTTTTACTTCGGAATTCCAATTATCAAAAATTAATTTATCATGTCAAAAAAAACAATTTATAGTATCGTTGGTGGAGTAGTAGTGGTAATCATTGCCTTGATTGCTCTTTCAAAAGCAGGAATCATAGGTAAAAAAGACCAAGGAATTGAGATAGAAACTGCACAAGTAAATACGACAACTGTGGTAGAAACGGTATCGGCAACCGGAAAAATTCAGCCTGAGATCGAAGTTAAAATTTCGTCAATGGTATCAGGTGAAATCATAGCCTTGCCAGTTAAAGAAGGACAGGTAGTTAGAAAGGGAGAATTGTTAGTTAAAATCAATCCTGATTTATATACTTCTAGTTTAAACCGTACTATTGCTGGATTATCTGGTTCAAAAGCTGGACTTACTCAAGCTGACGCCCAATATAAAGAAGCAAAGGCAAGTTACGATCGTAATAAAACATTATTTGAAAAAGGAATTATTTCAAAATCAGATTGGGATAAAGCAGTGGCATCTTTTGACGTAGCAAAAGCTACGAAACAATCCGCTTATTTTAGTGTTCAAAGTGCTTCTGCTTCTGTTAATGAAGCAAAAGATAACTTAGGAAGAACTATTATTTATGCTCCAGCTGATGGTACAATTTCGATGCTTAATGTAGAATTAGGGGAACGAGTTTTGGGAACGCAACAAATGACTGGTACTGAAATATTGAGAGTAGCCAACTTGAACAATATGGAAGTTGAAGTGGATGTTAACGAAAATGATATTGTTAAAATAAAGGTAGGCGATTTAGCTAATGTGGAAGTAGATGCTTACTTAAAAAAGCAATTTAAAGGGACGGTAACGAGTATTTCTAATTCTGCTAGTTCTGCCTTAACCGCAGATCAAGTGACCAATTTTAAAGTTAAAGTTAGAATATTAAAAGAGTCATACGAAGATTTACTAGTAGGGAAACCTGCAACCTATTCTCCTTTCCGACCAGGGATGACGGCTACTGTTGATATTATCACTAAAACAAAAAAGAATATTTTAGCAGTTCCTATTAGCTCTGTAGTTGTAAAATCGGATACGGCTTCTACCAAGGAAATTAAAATGGTTCCTACGGAAGACGAGAAGAAAATGGCACCTAAGAGCGATAAGAAATTTGAGTGTGTTTTTGTTAAAGTAGGAGATAAGGCTAAAATTAGAATTGTAAAAACGGGTATTCAAGATGATGCTAATATTGAAATCATTAGTGGTTTACAAAAGGGTGATGTAGTGATTACAGGTCCGTATACTACCGTGAGTAAAGATTTAAACTCAGGTGATAAAGTAACGGTAAAAACAGATAAGGATAAAAAATAAATAATTACTTTTGATGTCTTATTATAGACTTTAATCTTATTATATTTTGACTTATATACTCAATATTGAAACTTCGACTAAAAATTGTTCCGTTTCAATAGCTCAAGATGGCGTGACTATTATTTGTAACGAAATAGCTGAGGAAGGTTATTCCCATGCTGAACGCTTACATGTATTTATAGAAAAAAGTTTAAAAGAAGCGGCTATTTCGTACGCTGATTTAAGTGCAGTCGCAGTGAGTCAAGGACCAGGGTCTTATACCGGTCTTCGAATAGGTGTTTCTGCGGCTAAAGGTCTATGTTATGCATTGGGAATTCCACTACTTGCTGTCGATACGCTTAAGGTGCTAGCTAGCCAAGTAAAGGTACCGTCGGGTTATATTGTACCCATGCTCGATGCTAGAAGAATGGAAGTGTATAGTGCGGTTTTTGACTCTGATGTAAATAACGTTAGAGAAACACTAGCGGAAATCATCACTGAAGATTCATTTGAAAATTATAACGAGAAAATGTACTTTGTAGGGGATTGCGCTGATAAATGTAAATCAGTTTTAGCCAAGCCAAATTTTCTTTTTCTAGAAGAGATTAAATACCCATCTGCTAAAGAGATGTGTGTCTTAAGTTTTGAGAAATTCAAGAATAATGAAACCGTAGATGTGGCCTATTTTGAACCTTTTTATCTGAAAGATTTTATGATTACTACTTCCAAGAAATAAAAGTTGTTATTCATCAGTATTTGTTCGGGACATTTCTTTTACAAAAGGTTGTAATGATTTGATACATCTCTCTAAATGTATTTCTTCATTGTATGTCAATA
>NZ_JAQWTM010000017.1 GCF_029242675.1 Flavobacterium sp. | reverse complement strand
TGTAATACTTTCTATTTCTTCAGTAGAATTATGTTTGAAAGTCCAAGACTTATTTTTTTGCCAAACTTCAACAGGTAATTTCACTCTTTCGACACCACCACTTTTTAATTTAATATCTAAAACAACTGGCATAGGCATTTTTTCGAAATTCTCAATTGTAATAACTACACCTTGCTTAGAATCATTTTTTACATATTTGATTGAATTAATTCCTTGGTCAAAACGCCAGTTGTATTCAAACCAACCTCTCCAAAACCAACTCAAATCTTCACCAGCCACATTCTCCATAGTTCTAAAGAAATCATCTGGAGTTGGGTGTTTAAAAGCCCAACGTTCAACATAGGTACGGAACGCATAATCAAATCGCTCTGCTCCTAATACTTGTTCCCGTAAAATAATCAAACCTGCACTTGGTTTAGAGTAGCACAAAAGTCCAATATTAGCTTCCTTCATATTATCAGGAGAGCTCATTATTGTCTCTAGCTTAGGATTCGTATACACTTCGGCCATTCTATGTAAATCAGCTGGACCTTGCTTGTACTCACCATTGTTAAAATCATTTGAACTTAATGAGTTGATAAAAGTATTGAAACCTTCGTCCATCCATGCAAATAAACGCTCATTAGATCCTACAATCATAGGAAACCAGTTGTGACCAAATTCATGATCAGTAACTCCCCATAAATCCTCTCCTTTAGATTCCCATCCACAAAAAACAATTCCAGGATATTCCATTCCTCCCTCGTTACCTGCTACGTTAGTTGCAACTGGATACGAGTATTCAAACCATCTTTTAGAATAATTTTCGATAGAATATTTCGTGTATTCTGAAGATCTACCCCAAGCATCATTACCATCACTTTCTACAGGATAGGCTGACAACGCTAATGATTTTTTTCCGCTAGGCAAATTAATTTTCGCACCATCTAGAATAAAGGCAGCCGAAGAAGCCCAAGACAAATCTCTTGCATTCTTCAACTTATAATGCCAAGTTTTTGTAGCTGCAGCAGTTGTTTTTGCGAGAGCAGCTACTTCGTCAGCAGTACGAATAAGAACTGTTTTATCACTTAGTTTAGCTTGTGCTAATCTTGTTTGTTCTGTTGCTGAATATACCGCTGTTGGATTAACTAATTCTCCTGAACATACCACGATATGATTAGCAGGCGCTGTAATATTAACATCAAAATCTCCGTACTCTAAATAAAATTCTGAAGCTCCTAAGTAAGGATTCGTATTCCATCCACGTACATCATCATACACACACATGCGCGGGTACCACTGTGCGATTGTAAAAATCTTACCGTTTTTTGTATCTAAAACTCCTGTTCTATCCGAACCTTCTTTTGGAGAAATATAAGAGAAATCTATTTTAATTTTAACAGATCCCCCTTTAGCTTTCAAAACCTCAGGTAAAAAAACTTGCATTCTTGTATCAGTAATGACGTATTTAGCGTCAGTTTCGGAAACTTTCCCTTTATAAGTCGATACAATTTTTACCGATTTAATTTTGTGACCTCCGTCAAAAACTTCTCCTCTAGCACCATTACGGCTTCCTGTCATTGGTACAACGGCGTTACCGCGGGAATCGTCTTTGAATAAATTTTGGTCAAGATTCATCCAAACAAAATTCATTTGATCTGGACTGTTGTTCGTATAGGTAATAACATCAGTACCTACAATCTCATTCTTTGCCTCGTTTAATTTGGCTGTAAGAACATAATCAGCTCTGTTTTGCCAATATTCAGCTCCAGGCTGTCCACTTGCAGATCGTGTTGATGTTCCATTTTTAGTGTAGAAAAAAGGAGCAAAAGCGTCATGATAATTGTAATTAGAAACGGGAGCAACTGCTGTGGTAGCCGGTGTTTGTTGCGCCCAAAGGGAAGTTACTCCCAATAATAAAGCCATTTGATAAATAGCCTTAAAGCGAAATTTTTTCATAAGTAGAAATGTTTATATAGCAAATTAACAAAAATTAAGTAGCACTAAATTACTTTCATTAAAAAAAGTGCAGCTAACTATAAGTTGCATTAACTGTACAAAAGTTACATCCCATTGTCTTTGTTTTAAAAAATCGAAAATTAGCTTTAC
>NZ_JAQWTM010000366.1 GCF_029242675.1 Flavobacterium sp. | reverse complement strand
ATTTAGGTTTCAAATTAGACAAAACAAAAATTCTATTAGACAACTATAACGAAAAAACGCTTTCCAGTTCAGCAATTCTATTACCGTACCAAGCTACTATTGTTGAAATCGTAAAGGACTAATCAACCAATAATTAGTGTTAGATTCTGTAAATCTGCTTCTTATAATATTACTGCTTCAAGCTAGTTTTAAGATAAAAAGCAGATTTTTTTCTGTAATACTGCGCTATCCAGCTAAAAGTTACTTGGTCACTTTCAAATTATTTTAGAAATAAGTAACATCGAATTGCATTATATGCCTCAAACACAGAATTTGGATAGTTAAATTTGGCTTACCTTTATCAAAAACTACTAGATGTCTAGATAATCCATAATTATCCTGGATTTCGAACGCTTGTTCAAATCATAACAGAAAATTCAATATCTTGTGTTCGTAAAAACAGTTGGTCCGTTTAGAACCGATTTATAATAAAAGGCTACTAAAGCTAGTAAATTAACGTAGTCTAAAATTTAACCATTAGCCTTGTAATTCATGAAAGATATCACGCTTAAAGAAATAGCATCTAAATTAGGTATTTCTATTACTACCGTATCGAAAGCGTTAAAAAACTACCCTGATGTAAGTTATAAAACTAAAAAAGCAGTTATTGAATTAGCCCAAGAATTACACTACACGCCCAACAGTTTTGCAGTTAACCTACGAACTAAAGAGTCGAAAACTATTGGTTTAATAATTCCGGAGGTTATGCACCATTTCTTCTCGAATATCATCAATGCCATAATTGATGAAGCTGAAAAAAACGGTTATTTAGTAATCATTTTACAATCTAATGAGTCTTTAGCACTAGAGAAAAAACAAGTGGAACTCTTAATCAATAAAAGAGTGGATGGCATTTTAATTTCTTTGTCTAACGAATCCAACAATGATGATCATATCAAAGAAATCATCAATCGTAACATTCCATTTGTTATGTTTGACAAAATTTCAAAACTTAGCAAATGCTCTAAAGTAATTATTAATGACCAACATGCTGCTTTTAGTGCAGTACAGCATCTTATCGATAATGGATGTACAAAAATTGCTCATATTAGAGGTCCTCTTAATCCACAAAATTCAGTTGATCGATTCATTGGGTACAAAAAAGCATTAGAAAAAAACAATATTCCGTTCGATCCCGCTCTTGTTTATACGTGCGAAGATGTAACCTTTCAAGAGGGAGTGGACTATACCAAAAGAATTATTGAAGAACATCCTGATGCTGATGGTATTTTTGCCGTTACTGATTTAGTTGCTGTTGGAGTTTTATCCTACTTAAATGACAATCAAATCAAGATACCAGAACAAATTGCAGTGATAGGCTTTAGTAACTGGTTTATGTCTCAGGTGCTAACACCTAAATTAAGCACTATTGATCAACCAAGCCACGAGATGGGAAAAGAATCCTTTAATTTATTATTAGAAGAAATGAATTGTCACAAAGAGGGCATTCCTTTTACTCCCAGAACTATAGAATTAAATACCGCTGTTATTGTTCGTGAATCATCTTTAAAAAAAAAGTAGCACTATTTTAGGAAATCGATATTGCGTTTTACCCCTTTGAATTTCGTTCTTTGTAATGCACTATTTTTATAAACTACCTTAAAAGTTTCTTCGGTGATTTCTTCCCAGTCTTTCTTACTCATTGCTAACATTTCAGGCTTAGGATTAAATAAGGGTTCACTATGACCTTTCGAAAATTTATTCCAAGGGCAGACGTCTTGACATATATCACAACCAAATGCCCAATCGTTAAAAGTCCCTTTCATTGATTCCGGAATACTTTCTTTTAATTCGATTGTAAAATAAGAAATACATTTACTACCATCAACAACATAAGGTGCAACTATGGCATCAGTTGGACAAGCATCGATGCAGGCTGTACAAGAGCCGCAATGGTCAGTTGTAGGATGGTCGTAAGCTAATTCAATGTCTACTATTAGCTCAGCAATAAAATAAAAAGAGCCTACTTTTTGTGTAATCAAATTCGAATTTTTACCAATCCATCCTAGCCCACTTTTGGCAGCCCATGCTTTGTCTAAAACTGGAGCAGAATCTACGAAAGCTCGACCGGAGACGGCACCAATGGTGGATTGCATAGAAAAAAGTAATTCTTTTAATTTGTCTTTAATTACAAAATGGTAATCAGTCCCATAAGCATATTTAGCTATTTTATAGGTGTCAGCAACCTGCATTTCATTTGGGTAGTAATTTAATAGCAGCGAAATAACACTTTTAGCACCATCGACTAATAAGGTTGGGTTTAAACGCAAGTCAAAATGGTTCTCCATATAACTCATTTGACCATTTTGATTTTTGGATAACCAGCTTTCTAACCGTGGTGCATCAGCTTCTAAAAATTCAGCTTTAGCAATTCCACAAGATAAAAAACCAAGGCGCTTTGCTTCTTCTTTAATAAAATTCGAATAAAAAGTAGCTCTGGAATCAACCATAAAAGTTTCCTCCTTTCCATAGCCCTGATCGCAGCGGCATCCTTTTATTTTGGTGTTCAAAATAAAAGATACAGCGTAGAGCAGGAATAAGCTCCTTACTAAAACAAACCACCTTGAACATTAATTTTGAGTTTTCCCAAATGCTTATAGGCCTTATCCGTCACTTCCCTACCTCTAGGTGTGCGCATAATGAAACCCTCTTGAATAAGAAAAGGCTCATAGACTTCCTCAATTGTTTCGCTACTTTCTGAAACAGCAGTAGCTAAGGTAGAGAGCCCAACCGGACCACCTTTGAACTTATCAATAATGGTATTTAATATTTTGTTGTCCATTTCATCCAAACCAAAGGCATCAACATTTAACGCCTTTAAAGCATATTTGGCGATTTCTATGTCAATGGTACCATTCCCCTTAATTTGTGCAAAATCTCTAACGCGACGTAGTAACGCATTCGCAATTCGAGGTGTTCCCCTGCTTCGGCCCGCTATTTCTAGAGCGGCTTCGTATGAAATAGGCATTTTAAGTATGGATGCACTTCGTTCAACTATAGTTGTTAGTAACTCCGTTGTATAATATTGTAAACGCGATGAAATACCAAAACGAGCACGCATTGGTGCGGTAAGCAATCCCGACCGAGTTGTAGCTCCAATTAGCGTGAAAGGATTCAAATTAATTTGAACGGTCCTTGCATTAGGACCCGATTCAATCATAATATCAATTTTAAAGTCCTCCATTGCTGAATATAAATATTCTTCAACAATAGGACTCAATCTATGAATCTCGTCGATAAAAAGCACGTCACGTTCCTCTAAATTAGTAAGTAGACCTGCCAAGTCCCCTGGTTTGTCCAATACTGGACCAGAAGTAATTTTTATTCCAACCTCCAACTCGTTAGCAAGAATATTGGCTAATGTAGTTTTCCCAAGACCTGGAGGACCATGAAAAAGTGTATGATCTAAAGCTTCATTTCTCTGATTGGCTGCAGCTACGAAAATTTTTAAATTTTCCAGCACCTGGTCCTGACCCGCGAAATCATCAAAAGATAATGGTCTTAACTTTTTTTCAAGATCAAATTCCTCGGAACCGTAGCCGCTTGTTGTTGGGTCTAAATTTTCATTCATCTAACAAAGATATAATAAAGTTTGAACTAAATAAAAATGCCTTTCTATTATAGAAAGGCATTATATAGTTTTATAAGAATATTAATGATGTAATACTTCTTCTCCTGGTTTCATTGGTACCGTTTGTGGTACAAAATCCTCATCATGGCCTGGATTAGAATAATCATAAGGCCATCTGTGAACTTCAGGAATCTCTCCTGGCCAGTTACCGTGGATATGTTCTACTGGAGTAGTCCATTCTAAGGTGTTAGATCTCCATGGGTTCTGAACCGCTTTCTTACCGTAGAAAATACTACTAAAGAAATTGTATAAGAAAACCAATTGGAACGCACCACCAACTAAAGCAAACATCGTAATAAGAACATTTACATTTTGTAAATCATCAAATAATGGAAAGTTAGTGTTTGTATAGTAACGTCTAGGTAAACCAGCTAATCCAATAAAGTGCATTGGGAAAAATACACCATAAGCACAGATTGCCGTTACCCAAAAGTGAACATATCCTAAATTTTTGTTTAGCATTCTACCAAACATTTTTGGAAACCAGTGGTAAATACCAGCAAACATTCCGTACAATGCAGAGATACCCATCACCAAGTGAAAGTGAGCTACTACGAAATACGTATCGTGAACGTTGATATCAAGTGTACTATCTCCAAGAATAATTCCAGTAAGACCACCCGTGATAAAAGTAGAAACTAAACCAATTGAAAACAACATAGCTGGGTTCAATTGCAAGTTACCTTTCCACAATGTCGTGATATAGTTAAATGCTTTAACTGCAGATGGAATCGCAATCAACAAAGTCGTAAACGTAAATACAGATCCTAAAAATGGATTCATACCTGAAATAAACATGTGGTGACCCCAAACGATAGTTGATAAAAATGCAATTGCAAGAATCGACATAATCATGGCTCTGTATCCAAAGATTGGTTTACGAGAGTTAGTAGCAATTACCTCAGATGTAATACCTAATGCAGGCAATAATACAATATAAACTTCAGGGTGACCCAAGAACCAGAATAAGTGTTCGAAAAGTACTGGAGATCCACCTTGGTAATGTAAAACTTCACCAGCAATATAAATATCAGATAAGAAGAATGATGTTCCAAAACTTCTGTCAAAGATCAATAACAAAGCAGCAGACAACAATACTGGAAATGATACTACACCAATAATTGCAGTAACAAAAAATGCCCAAATTGTCAAAGGTAATCTAGTCATAGACATTCCCTTTGTTCTTAAGTTAATTACCGTTACGATATAGTTCAAAGAACCCATCAGAGACGAAGCAATGAATATAGCCATGGAAACTAACCATAATGTCATACCCATTCCTGAACCTGGGATAGCCTGCGGTAATGCACTCAAAGGAGGATAAATAGTCCATCCAGATGAAGCCGGACCTGCCTCAACGAATAACGAGCTTATCATTATAACACTGGATATGAAAAACAACCAATAGGAAATCATGTTCATAAATCCAGAGGCCATATCTCGGGCTCCAATTTGGAGTGGTATAAGCAAGTTACTGAAAGTCCCACTTAAGGCGGCGGTCAATACAAAGAACACCATTATGGTTCCGTGTATGGTGACTAAGGCTAAATATATATCGTTAGCCATAACTCCTTCAGGAGCAAACTTATCCCCCAACAATACATTAAATATTTTAAAAGATTGCTCTGGCCAAGCCAATTGCATTCTAAAAAGCATAGACAATCCTACACCAATGATTCCCATAAAAATACCTGTAATAAGATATTGTTTCGCAATCATTTTGTGATCAAGACTAAATATGTATTTAGTAATGAATGTGTCTTTATGATGATGTTCGTGTTCGTGATCGTGTCCGTGATCGTGACCTTCTGCTGACATATATGTATACTTTAAATTTTCTTAAATAATTATTTCATAGCCATTTTAGAAACAGCTGCTGTATCGCTAACTTTGGTACTATCACCACTTGTAGGAGCTCCTTCTGCAGCAGGCTCTGCAGCAGCAGTTTTAACTTGAGTGATTAAATTAGCTTGATTTAGCAACCATTTTTTATAATCTTCTGGCGTATCAACTACAATTTTCATTTGCATGTTATAGTGTGATGCTCCACAAATTTTATTACAAAGCAATAAGTAATCAAATGTGTAAGGATCAAGACCTGCTTCACCTTTGGCGATTAGATCAATACTCTTTTTAGCACGCAACTGATTAATGTTAGCCACTTTCTCTACCATATAAGGTAGCTCTCTGTACTCATCAGTAGTATAAATTGGAGTAAAAGCAAACTGAGTAACCATTCCAGGAACACAGTTCATTTGTGCTCTAAAATAAGGCATGTACGCAGAGTGTAGCACATCTTGAGATCTCATCTTGAAAAGTATCTTTTTACCTTTTGGGATGTGTAACTCCGAAACTACAATATCATCTTGAGCATACGGATCCGCTAAATCAACCCCAAGAACGTTAACACCCTCAATGTATCTTACATTCGCTTTTCCTAATACATTATCTTCTCCTGCAATTCGAGCAGTCCATTTAAATTGCTGTGCGTACAACTCAATTACAACAGTATCTTCATCTTCATCAACGAACATAATGTTAGTCCAAGCGTACAAACCATACAAAATTAGACCCGCCAAAACTACTGCCGGAATTAAACTCCAAATAGCTTCTAATTTATTGTTATCAGCAAAGTAAAGTGCTTTTTGTCCTTGTTTACCACGATATTTAAATGCAAAATAATGTAATAAAACCTGAGTAATCGCTTGAACAATAAAGATTAAAACCCAAGTAATGTTCATTAAATTATCAACATCTGAACCATGCTCAGAAGCTGGTGTGTGCAAAACTAGAGGACCCCATGTAAATAAACCATATATAGAAAATATATAGATAAATGCTAGGAAACCAAACATTAAATACCCTTGAACATTATTATCATTATCATTAGCTACTTGCGTGCTATCAGAATTTAATCCTACTTGAGTAAGATCAAATATCTTAGTCAATTGCCACAAAGCAACAGCTAATAAAACTAAAACTATAATTACCAACAAACTTGTCATCTGTTTTTTTCTTTAAATATTAATAATGAAAATGTTTACTCTCTTCAATGTATGGATTTCTTTTCGCTAACAAAGGGTTCTTCGTTAATGCACTAAATACAACATATATAAATAAACCAAGGAAGAAAAGAACTGAAGCAATCTCAGGAACACCGATAAACCATTGGTCACCAACTGTACCTGGCATAATCATATTGAAGAAATCAATATAATGACCTGCTAAGATAACAACTCCTGCCATCACTAAAACCCAAGTAATTCTTTTAAAATCTGTATTGATAAGAATTAACAATGGGAATACAAAATTCATAACTACCGCTCCAAAGAAAGGCAAATTGTAAACTTCGATTCTTGTGATGAAATAGGTAATCTCTTCAGGAATATTTGCATACCAGATCAACATAAATTGTGAGAACCATAAGTACGTCCAGAATACAGAGAAACCAAACATGAATTTTGCTAAATCATGAATATGACTTGTATTAACATATTCTAAGAAACCTTTTCCTTTTAGGTATAAAGTAACCAAAGCTATAGTAGTAATTGCACTTACAAAGAAACTTGCAAAAACGTACCATCCAAATAAAGTACTAAACCAGTGTGGATCTACAGACATAATCCAGTCCCAAGACATAATTGATTCCGTAACGATAAAGAATACTAAAAATCCAGCTGTTAATTTAAAGTTCTTTTTATAAAATGAATTATCATTTGACTCATCTTGAGCTAAATCGTTTTGTACTGATTTATAACGGTAGTAATTCCAACCTAAAAGGAATACCGCAGCCCTAGCAATCCAAAACGGAAAGTTCAAATATCCTGCTTTAGCCTGTATTAATTTATCTTCAGCAACAACCTCAGGATCTAACCAAACGAAAAGGTGATTAAAATGAAAACCACATAATAATAAAATTATAAAAAATATGATTGAACCTACTGGTAAGTAAGCCGTAATACCTTGCATTACTCTAAATAATACTGGAGACCAACCAGCTTGTGCTACTTGTTGAATACCATAAAAGGCCAAAACACCTAATGAGATCAGCATGAAAAAGATACAAGCAACATACAAAGCAGCCCATGGCTTGTTTTGTAATTGATGTAAAACATGCGTTAAATGCTTCTCATGTTCTTTTACCTCTTTGGCATCATGATGTTCACCAGCTACAGCAGCTTTCTCTGCATGTGCTTCAGTTGTTCCTTCGTGTCCTTTAACTTCCTCGTGAGCTGAAGTTGCTTCGTGCGCAGTGCTTTCGCCGTGGCTTTCCACCGCAGCATGACCACCGTGGCTATCCGCAGCTAAGATTTGCTCCACTGCTTGAATATCTTTAGGAGCATTCCAAAAACCATAACCTATTCCTAAGACTCCAAGAGCCATTAAGATGAAAGACAAAGTTTTTAATTTACTTGAAAATGTATACATATCTATTACGATCAGTTTGTTCAACAATTATAATTGGCTTTTTAGTTTAAGAACATAGTCCGCAATTAACCAACGTTCGTGAGAACTAACTTGGTTGGCATGAGAACCCATTGAATTTAAACCATAAGTCACGACAAAGTAAATACTACCTTCAGTGATTACTCTATCTTTGTAGCTAGGAACACCTAGGAATTTTTCTCTTTCAACTAACTTTCCTTTACCATTACCAGCAGCACCATGGCAGCTAATACAGTAAATTTCGTATAGCTCTTTCCCTTTTCCATTATTTCTATCTAATGAATCAATCGGAGATTTCAAATTAGCTTTCGCTAACTCATAACCCGCAGTTGTATTTTCATACTCAAAAGGTTCAAAACCTCTATTGATAGAACCTGCAGCAGGAAGTTGTCCTTCTTTACCATCTTTAAAAGCACTTGACTCTGCATATGTTTCATACCCTACGGATTCATACATATTAGGAAAGTATTGATAATTTGGTGCTTTGTTATTATGACAAGAAGCTGCTAGCAGCGAAATGCCAAATAAAAGTGTTATTTTATATACCCTTTTCATATCTAAATTAATTCTTTTCTATTACTTTAACTTCTACAGCTCCCGTACTTTGGAAAAAAGAAACTAACTCTTCTTCATTATCGTTAACGGCTACTTCCATTAAGAAATGATCATCAGTAGTTCTAACATCAGGATTCTCTGCTTGTTTAAACGGCCACAATTTACTTCTCATATAAAAAGTAATAACCATTAAGTGAGCTGCAAAGAAAACAGTCATTTCAAACATAATTGGCACGAATGCAGGCATGTTTTCAATATAACTAAAACTAGGCTTTCCACCAATATCTTGAGGCCAATCTTGAATCATGATAAAATTCATCATTGTTGTTGCCACAGTGATACCCACACAACCATATAAAAAAGCACATATTGCTAATCTTGTTGGTGCTAATCCCATTGCTTTATCTAACCCGTGTACTGGGAAAGGTGTAAAAACATCTTCAATATGATGATGAGCTGCTCTGGTTTTTTTTACCGCATCCATCAATATATCATCGTCATTATAAATGGCGTAAATTACTTTATTACTCATGATGTGAATCTTTATTTGCTGCTCTTTCTCTAATAAAATTATCTCCAGTTGCCTTAAGTATTGTCTTAACCTCTGCCTGAGCAATTACAGGGAAAGTTCTAGCATACAATAAGAACAATACAAAGAAGAAACCAATTGTTCCTATGAAAATTCCAATATCTACAAATGTTGGTGAAAACATAGTCCAAGATGATGGAAGGTAATCTCTATGTAACGAAGTAACAATAATTACAAATCTTTCAAACCACATACCAATGTTTACTACGATAGATATGATAAACGAAAACATAATACTTGTTCTCAATTTTTTGAACCACATGAATTGTGGTGAGAATACATTACAAGTCATCATTGACCAATAAGCCCACCAGTAAGGTCCAGTAGCTCTGTTCAAGAAAGCGTATTGCTCATACTCTACACCTGAATACCAAGCGATAAATAACTCAGTGATGTAAGCGACACCTACGATAGAACCCGTAATCATGATTACAATGTTCATTAATTCTATATGCTGTAAAGTAATGTAAGCTTCAAGGTTTGATACTTTTCTCATGATAATAAGCAAGGTGTTTACCATCGCAAAACCAGAGAAAACTGCTCCAGCAACAAAGTATGGAGGGAAGATGGTAGTATGCCATCCAGGAATAACCGAAGTTGCAAAGTCCATAGATACAATCGTGTGTACAGAAAGTACAAGTGGAGTTGCTAAACCTGCAAGAACCAATGAAACTTCCTCAAAACGTTGCCAATCTTTAGCACGACCACTCCATCCAAAACTTAAGATCGAATATATTCTTTTGTTAAAAGGAGTAATTGCTCTATCTCTTAGCATAGCAAAATCAGGTAATAAACCAGTCCACCAGAAAACAAGTGATACAGAAAGGTACGTTGAAATCGCGAACACATCCCATAATAAAGGCGAGTTAAAATTCACCCAAAGAGAACCGAACTGATTTGGTATTGGTAAAACCCAGTACGCTAACCATGGACGACCCATGTGAATGATTGGAAACAATCCTGCTTGAATTACAGAGAAAATGGTCATCGCCTCCGCAGAACGGTTAATTGCCATTCTCCATCGTTGACGGAACAATAAAAGTACAGCAGAGATCAATGTTCCTGCGTGACCGATACCAACCCACCAAACGAAGTTGGTGATATCCCAAGCCCATCCAACAGTTTTGTTTAATCCCCAAGTTCCAATTCCTGTAGATACAGTGTATACAATACATCCTAATCCCCAAAGGAATGCAGTAAGTGCGATTGAAAATACAATCCACCAATGTTTGTTTGCTTTACCTTCGACAGGCGCAGCCACATCTACTGTTACATCATGATATGTTTTATCACCTATAACTAAAGGCTTTCTAATACTAGAGTCGTATATATGAGACATATTCCTTTATATTGATTTTAAATTATTTCTTAAGTGTTTCTAACTTTAACATGATAGATCACATTAGGCTTAGTTCCTACGTGCTCTAATAAATGATACATTCTGTCGTCAGCTACTAATTTCGCTATTGGACTTTCTTTCACATTTACATCACCAAAAGTCATTGCTCCATTAGAACAAGCATTAGAACAAGCAGTTTGAAATTCTCCTTCGATCACTTCTCTTCCTTCTTTCTTAGCGTTTAAGATAGTCGCTTGTGTCATTTGAATACACATTGAACATTTCTCCATAACTCCACGTGAACGAACGTTTACATCTGGATTAAGTACCATACGACCTAAATCATCATTCATGTGATAATCAAACTCGCTATTTTTGTTATACAAGAACCAGTTGAAACGACGTACTTTATAAGGACAGTTGTTTGCACAGTAACGAGTACCAACACATCTATTGTATGCCATTTGATTTTGACCTTGTCTACCATGAGAAGTCGCAGCCACTGGACATACTGTTTCACACGGAGCATGATTACAATGCTGACACATTACTGGTTGGAAAGAAACCTGAGGATTATCTCCTGCTTTCTCCATCTCATTAAATGTAGACAATGAATCACTTAAACCTGCAATATTTTCTTTTCTTTCGTTATCTCCTTCAAAAGTAGATTCAGATGAATAATACCTGTCAATACGCAACCAGTGCATATCGCGGCTTCTTCTAACTTCAGCCTTACCAACAACAGGTACATTATTCTCAGCGTGACAAGCTATTACACATGCACCACATCCTGTACATGCATTCAAATCTATCGAAAGATTAAAATGATGCCCTACAGAACGATCAAATGATTCCCATAAATCAACCTTAGTTGATTCTACTTCAGAATGATCTAAAGATACCATTGGCACTTCATTCCAAACTTTAGCATCTTCGGTATTGAAAATTTCTAATGTAGTTTCTTTAATGATATCACCTCTACCCATCAAAGTCTTTTGACCTTGAACACAAGCAAATTCATGCTCACCACCGGCTTTCTCAATCACAACTGATTGAATATCATTAAATCCTTTATAAAAAGCGTAAGCATTTAAACCTACTTGCATTTCTTCTTTTAAAGCCGCTTTACGACCATAACCTAAAGCCAATCCAACAGTACCTATCGCCTGACCAGGTTGAACAATTACAGGAACATTCTCTAACTTCACTCCATCTTTGCTTGTAACAGTAGCATAACTTCCGTTTAGACCACCATTAGCAACAATTTCATTCGTAATTCCTAGCTCTTTTGCATCAGCATTAGAAATAGTTAAATAGTTATCCCATGATACTCTTGTAATTGGATCTGGAAACTCTTGTAACCATGGGTTATTCGCTTGTTGTCCATCACCCATTCCGGTTTTGGTATACAATACTAACTCAAAGTTATCCAGTTTCTTAGAACGAGCTAATGTATTAGCTGCAGTTGCATAATCAGCTGAACCGCTTAAAGCACCCGTTTCACTAGTATAAACACCATCATGCAACACTTTATTCCATGATGAACCAGCTATAAATGAAGCAGAAACTGCTTTTAAATAATCGTAATAAGTACCTGTCATACCGTTTAATGACATCAATACATCTTGCAGTTGCTTTGTATCAAACAACGGACGGATTGTAGGCTGAGTTAAGCTGTAGGTACCTTTAGTTAAGGTTAAATCACCCCAAGATTCTAAATAATGTGGAACTGGAGCTGCAACCGTAGTCAATAAAGCAGTTTCATCTTCTCTCAAAGACATTGCTACCGAAGTTGTAACTTTTTTCAATCCTTCAACAAATGCCATTGAATCTGCTAAAGTGTAAACAGGGTTAACACCACTCATCAATAAAGTATGAACAGTACCTGCTTTCATATCAGCGATTAACTGTGCTACTTTTTCGTTAGAACCTTTGCGAATTAATCTAGCTCCAGCAGTAGAATATGCCTGACTACCTAATGCTTGATTAATAGCGATTACTAATAACTGTGCATTTTTATCTTGTAAACCTGAAACTAAAACACCATCTGCACCAGCAGCTTTCAATTGCTGAGCCGCTTTAGTTACCTCTGGCTTAAATTTAGCATCTAAACTCACTGCAACTGATGAACCAGTTACAATATTATATATATGTACTAATGCTTGTTTTTGATCAGCAGTAGACATCGCTACACGCTTATCAGCAGCAGCACCAGACAAAGTCATGTTTGCTTCTAATTGAAAATGACGAGACATTTTACGGTTTTTAGGAATTCTTCCTTGAGCATAACCAGAGTCATACCCTCCACCTTGCCAGTCTCCTAAGAAATCTGCACCAACAGAAACAATCAAAGCAGCTTTAGAGAAATCATAATCAACCAAAGCTCTTTCACCATACACCATCTCAAATGCATCTAAAGCTTCCGAAGAAGAAACAGCGTCATAAACAACGTGCTTAGCATTAGGATTAGCACCGATAAAATCAGCAATTAATTTTTCAGTAGATGGACTCGCTAAAGTATTTGTCAACAACACTACTTGCCCACCTTTAGCTTTTGCATCAGCAATACTAGATTTTAATTTAGCATCAACTGAAGCCCATGAAGCCTCTTTACCACCAATTTTAGGTGACTTCAATCTCATGTTGTCATACAATGACAATATCGAAGCATGAACTCTAGCATTTGCTGAAAACTTAGCACCTGCTATTGTATTATTATCTACTTTAATAGGACGCCCTTCACGTGTCTTAATTAAAAGATTTGCAAAATCAAATCCATCAAAAACAGAAGTAGCATAATAATCAGCTACTCCAGGAATGATTTGTTCTGGTTGCAAAACGTAAGGGATCGACTTGTTTACAGGACCCTCACAAGCCGCAAGCGTTGCCGCAGCTGTACTAAATCCAACGTACTTTAGAAAATCACGTCTTGAAGTTGAAGACATTGAGTCACTATTTCCTAAAAATTCATCAGTAGGAATAGCTTCAACAAACTCGTTATTTCTAAGCGCCTCAACAATAGAACCATTCTCTAGTTCCTCAACACTTTTCCAGTATTTTTTGTTTGATGACATTGTATATAAATATTAAAATCTTAATAATTTGATTAATAGTGGCACTTACCACATTCTAAACCTCCCATTTGAGCAGCAGTCAACTTATCAACTCCATACTTCTTAGAAAGCTCTTCATGAATCTTGGTGTAATACTCATTACCTTCCATCTTCACTTCTGTTTTTCTGTGACAGTTAATACACCATCCCATTGTTAAAGGAGCAAATTGTTTTTGGATTTCATAAGTTTCTACTGGTCCATGACAAGTTTGACATTCAATACCTGCAACGGTAACGTGTTGCGCGTGGTTGAAGTAAACAAAATCAGGCAAGTTATGAATACGAACCCATTTCACTGGTTCCGTTTTACCTGTATAAGTTTGCGTAGCTTGATCCCAACCTACCGCTTTGTATAATTTTTGAATTTGCTCATCATAGAAAGCTTTGCTATACTCTGGAGTAGCTGTAGATTCCGCAACCTCTGCAATGTTTTTATGACAGTTCATACAAACGTTTAAAGAAGGTATACCCGAATGCTTACTAACTCTAGCAGAAGAGTGGCAATACTTACAGTTGATCTCATTGTCTCCTGCGTGAATTCTGTGTGAATAATGAATAGGTTGAATTGGCTCGTACCCTTCATCAACACCTACTTGCATTAAAAACCCGTACACGAAGTAAGCACTTGACAATAGCAAGAAAATAACAGTTACTAAAACCAAAAATTGGTTTTTGATAAAAGCTTTCCAAATTGGAGTAGTCGCTGCTTTAGGAGCAACCTCAATACCATTTGCTTTGGCAACTTTTTTCAACACATTATTTACCAAAAACAGCATCACAACTAACATCGCCATAACAAGAACCAAAGCTCCTAATATAATGTTGTTAGACATACCACCATCTTGATTTGCTACAGGATTACCAGGTTCACTCGGAGCAGGAGCAGCAACCTCCGCTTTTGGCTCAGAAGTATAAGCAATAATATTAT
>NZ_JAQWTM010000347.1 GCF_029242675.1 Flavobacterium sp. | reverse complement strand
TGTTTCTAATTCAGATAATGAGCCCATCGCAATATATAAGAATTGTATAAATTCTTTGTCCCCTTTTCTGCCTGCGCCTTCAGCAATATTACTCGGAACAGAAACTACTGCTCTCTTAATTTGACTTGATAGTCCGTATTTTTCGTCTGATGGGAAGTTTTTTGTTAACGCATAAATATCTTCTACGAGTACCATTGATTGTTTCCATACATCTAAATCTTTATGATCTTTCATATTCTTAAATGATTTTAATCCAATTATTTACTCTTTCATTGATGACTATTTTTATTATTACGTCAATTGTATTAATTTAAATTGAAATCCTAGTAGGGAATTACTATCAACTCATTAATTTGTTAAATTCACGAATCACTCATCTCAATTTTCGAATTACAAATCACGAATTACGAATTACTCATATTGTTTTTCGTAATACGTTGCATAATCACCCGAGGTTATGTTATTTAACCAAATTTGATTATCTAAATACCAATTTACTGTTTTCTCCAGTCCTTGCTCAAAAGTAACTGATGGTTTCCAGCCTAATTCTTTATTTATTTTAGTTGCATCAATGGCATAACGCAGGTCATGTCCTGGGCGGTCTTTTACGTACGAAATCAATTGCTCTGAAGTTCCTAGCTCACGTCCTAATTTCTCGTCCATGATTTTGCAAAGTAACTTTACCAAATCGATATTTTGCCATTCATTAAAACCACCAATGTTATAAGTATCGTGATTTACTCCTTCATGAAAAACTAAATCAATAGCAACGGCATGATCTTCAACAAATAGCCAATCGCGCGTATATCTTCCGTCCCCATAAACGGGTAAAGGCTTATTTTGAATAATATTATTGATAAACAACGGAATCAATTTTTCGGGAAAATGACAAGGTCCGTAATTATTAGAGCAATTTGTCAAAATATATGGCAAACCATAAGTCTCCCCATAGGCACGTACAAAGTGATCTGAACTGGCTTTTGAAGCCGAATAGGGCGAATTTGGATTATAAGCTGTAGTTTCTGTAAATAACCCTTTAGCTCCCAAGCTTCCGTACACTTCATCAGTACTAATATGGTAAAAACGCTTACCCTCCATATCATCTTTCCAAATCGTTTTGGCAGCATTCAATAAATTCATTGTACCGATAACATTTGTTTTAACAAACAACAGAGGATCTGTTATCGAACGGTCAACATGTGACTCTGCCGCTAGGTGCACTACACCATCAAACTGATGCTCTTCAAAAAGCGCGTCTATAAAATTCCCGTCAACGATATCTCCTTTTATAAAAGTATAGTTGGGTTCATTCTCAATATCTGTAATATTTTCTAAATTACCCGCATAAGTTAAAGCATCTAAGTTAAAGATCTGATACTCCGGATATCTATTTACAAAACGCCTTATCACATGTGAACCAATAAATCCGGCACCTCCAGTAATTACTATTTTTTTCATTTCTTTATCGCTTGCGATTTCTATGTTCTAATTTTAAAACTGTAGCATCAGGCATTTTTTTAAACTTTCTTTATAATAAGGCACTGCAACATTATATATTTCCTTAATCTTATTCTTATCCAATAATGAATAAGCTGGACGAGCTGCGGGAGTTGGATAAGACGTAGAAGGAATGCCTTTTACTTCGCATTTATCCTCAGTAATTTCCTGAATTGCCAATGCAAATTCATACCAACTTATCGAACCTTCATTTGAATAGTTAAAGATTCCAGGAGTCCATTTTTCAGTTTGCACGATGTCTATCACTACTTGCGCTAAATCAGCAGCGTAAGTGGGAGACCCTATTTGGTCATTGACCACTTCTATACTGTCTCGTTCTATAAGTAAGCGTCTCATCGTTTTGACAAAATTATTTCCAAAACGACTATATACCCATGATGTTCTAATAATTATAACGTTAGCATTGATTGATAAAGCTGCTACTTCTCCAGCACGTTTAGTCATCCCATAAACATTAATTGGATTCGTCAATGCATCTTCATTTAAAGCAATCGATGATGTCCCATCAAATACATAATCAGTAGATATATGCACTAACTTTATGCTATTTATTTTTGCATATTTTGCTAAGACACCAACTGATTGATGATTCACAATGTCTGCTAATTCATGCTCTGTTTCTGCTTTATCAACCGCAGTATACGCGCCACAATTTAAGATGATATTAGGCTGAATATTCTTCAATTGTTCTTCTAACAAATTAATTTTATGTAAAGATACTTGCATTCTATTTGCAAAGAACCATTCATATTGTGGATAATTCTTTGATAAAACTTTGAATTCAGAACCTAACTGCCCTGTTGCTCCAGTAACTAAAATTTTTTGCATTAAAACCGACTGTTGCAATGTTCAAGACTTGGAAGTAAAAGATCTTTTTCTGAAAGTATTGCATCGTTTAAATCAATGCCCCAATCAATGTTTACTGATTGATCGTCAAAACGTATACCTCCTTCACTTTCTTTATTATAATAGTTGTCACATTTATACATTATGATCGCTGTTTCACTTAATACTGAAAAACCATGAGCAAAGCCTTTAGGTATTAACATTTGTTTTTTATTATCAGCACTAAGGTGTATGCTAAATGACTGCCCATACGTTGGTGAATTTCTTCTAAGATCTACAGCAACATCCAATATTTCCCCGTCTAACACTCTAACTAATTTGGTTTGAGCATATGGTGGATTTTGATAATGCAACCCTCTTAGAGTACCTTTTTTTGAAAATGATTGATTGTCTTGAATAAATGCATGCTCAAGGCATAAAGCACTTAATTTACTTTTATTATAGGATTCAAAAAAATACCCTCTTTCGTCAGTAAACACATCAGGTAAGAGTATGAATAAATCTTTAATTTCAGTTTTTTCGATTTTCATTTAAACAATTATTCTTGTATTTTAAAAAAAGACTTTATAGCAATACTTATTCTCTCTCTATCCTCATTTGTTAGGTTTGATCCTGACGGTAAGCACAAACCATTTTCAAATAGATTTTGAGAAACAGTAGTTCCATAGTAAGGATAGTTTTCAAATATTGGCTGTAAGTGCATTGGTTTCCATAGTGGGCGCGACTCTATATTGACATCATCTAGCGCTAATCTAAGCTGCTCACTATTTACCCCTAATTCATTACTAGCATTAATTTCAATAGCACTCAACCAATAATTTGCAAATGAAATATTTTCATCTGTTCTAAATACTTTTACAGCAGGAATGTTCTTAAACAAATCCTCATAAAAGGCATTCATATCTCTACGTAATGCTATGTGCTTATCTAGTACTTCCATCTGACCGCGACCAATACCAGCACAAATATTACTCATTCGATAATTATATCCTATTTGACTATGTTGGTAGTGAGGAGCGTTATCTCGAGATTGAGTTGCAAAAAAAACAGCTCTATCCTTTAGTTCTTTACTCTTAATGACTATCGCACCACCTCCAGATGTTGTTATAATTTTATTACCATTGAATGACAAAACACCTATATCACCAAGAGTACCGCACTTTTGTCCTTTATAAGAACTTCCTAAAGCTTCGGCACTATCCTCCAAAACAGGAATATTGTATTTTCTAGCAATAGCATTAACCTCATCGACTTTATATGGCACACCGTATAGATGAACTGCAATAATTGCTTTCGGAGTTTTCCCTTTTGCAATTCGGTCTACAATCGCTTCTTCCAAAGCAATTGGACAAAGATTCCAGGTATCTGACTCACTGTCTATAAATACAGGTATTGCACCTAAATATAAAATAGGATTCGCTGAAGCTGAGAATGTCATACTTTGACAAATTACTTCATCGCCGGCCTTAACACCTAATAATATTAAACCTAAATGTATTGCTGCAGTTCCAGAACTTAAAGCACCTACATGTGCGTTTCTACCTAAATAAACCTCAAGATCTTTTTCTAAACCGTTCACGTTAGGTCCTAAGGGTGCAACCCAATTAGTATCAAAAGCTTCTTGTACAAATTTTTGTTCACTTCCACCCATATGAGGTGAAGAAAGCCATATTTTTGAGTTATTCATTTTTTTGATTATATTTTATTATTCTACCAGGATTTCCTACAACAACAGCGTAGTCGGGTACATCTCTCAAAATTACCGATCCCGCTCCAATTGTACACCATTTACCAATTTTCACACCTTGAATTACACAAGCTCCAATTCCTATTTGAGTACCTTCACCAACATTAACATTCCCTGCAAGAGCAGCATTAGGAGATATATGCACAAAGTCATCTATTAAATTGTCATGTTCTATTATAGCACCGGTATTTATAATACATTGTTTACCAATTCTTGTATCTGGATTAACAATAGCTCCTGCCATTATAACCGTACCATGAGCTATACTCACATTAATTCCCATGATTGCATTAGAATGAATCAATATTGGATATTTAACATTACTATGTTTACTACTTATTTTTTTTCTTATTTTGTTATCACCTATTGCAATAAAAAGTGTGTCATCATCATTAAATTTTATTCTCCTAACAACATCAATTCCAAAAATTTTATCCAAAATAGGATTGTCATCTATTATTGACGTAATCTCATATAAATTATTATTTTTTATAATGTCTATTATAACTTTGCAGTGTCCGCTTCCACCAAATAAGTACATTTTAATTTCCTTTAAATGCTTCAGCCGTAACCTGACCTTGCATGTTTATACCTTCGCTAACAAATACTTTTTTAATGGTTAGAAAAAAAATCTTAATATCTAATCCCATCGATAAATTATCAACATACCAAACATCATATTCAAATTTCTTTTGCCAAGAGATGGCATTCCTTCCATTTACTTGTGCCCAGCCAGTAATACCCGGTTTAACCTCATGTCTCCTCCCCTGGAAATCATTATATAACGATAAATACTGCGGTAATAACGGTCGAGGACCTATCAAGCTCATATCTCCTTTTAACACATTAATCAATTGCGGAATTTCATCTAATGATGTTTTTCGTACAAAAGCTCCTATCTTAGTAAGTCTCTCCTGATCAGACAAAAGCACGCCTGAAGCATCTTTCCTATCATTCATTGTTTTGAACTTTACAATTTTAAAAATCACTCCATTCAATCCAGGTCTTAACTGGAAGAATAACGGTTTTCCTCGATTTGCAAAATACAGACCAATCGTAACGATTAGCAGTAATGGACTGAGTACTATTAAACCAATTAGTGCAGCTAAAAAATCAATCACTCTTTTAAAAATAGTTCTATACATTATAAGTATCAATTAAAGTTGCGAATTTTGAACATAAAATTGATTTATCAAAAGACTCCTCAGCTAATTTTCGGGAATTTTTACTCATTTCATCCAGAACTTCCAGGTTACTCTGCAAATATTTTATTTTCTGCATTAGTTCAACTGGCTTATTGGGATTAACATAATAGCCGCAATTGTTATTTTCAACTAAATCCTTTGTCCAACCAGCTGAATTTACAATTATAGGCTTAGCTGCTGATAAAGAATCAAATAATTTATTAGGCGAATTAGTGTATAAGATGGGTAAATCCTTAAAGCTTACTACAGATACATCTGCAATATTAACAATTTCAGAAGTGTCTTTCATCGAAAACTTCCCTAAAAATTTAACGTTAAATAATTTTTCGGCTTTACAGATGTCTTTTAACTCTTTTTCAGTTGATCCACCACCAACAAACAAAAAAGTAACGCTGTTGTCTTCTTTTAAGAGTTTAGCCGTTTCTAAAATACTTCCTGCTCCATTTGCTAAGCCTAAAGCTCCAAAATGAATTACTTTAAAGCTATTATCATTTATATTTAGATTATTAGCTAATTGAAAATTTTTTGATCTCGGCCAAAACTCATCAATCTTAGCCATATTAGGAATCATAGTTGTCTTAGACCTAGAAACATATTTTACAACACCATCTTGCATCCCTGGTGACAGAGCGACAATGTGTGTTGCGTTTTTATAAATTATCTTTTCTAATAATTTAGTCAAATAAATAAGTATTGGATTTTTTATAGCTCCCATCTGAATAGGAACTTCAGGCCATAAGTCACGTACTTCAAATACAAAATTAACCTTTTTAAACCATTTCATCATAAGTGCAGGTATACCAATAGTTAATGGAGTAGAAGTCGCAATAACTAAATCTATATTTTTTTGCTTTAATGCAACAATAGAAGAACTAAACATAAAATTCAAGAAAGCTTTAAGCCTTCTTAATAAACTAATATTTTGATTATAATCTTCTTTTAAATAGATAACTTTAATACCATCGATGTACTTCTCTGTAATTTTATCGCTGAATTTAGATGAAGATGTTAACATGGTTACTTCATATCCTTTTTCAACTAATTCCTTGGCAATCCAATACGATCTAGTTCCACCTGGCTCATCTGGTGTAATGAAGTATTGGTGTATGTATAATATTCTCATTTAATAGTTCCTTGGTATAAATTATTATAAACTTCAGCAATTTCTTTCCAGTTATGATTCTTTAAAATATCAATATTATTAAAAACATACCTTTTATAATTGTTACATATTGTTTTTATTCCATTACTAATCGAAGTAACACTGCTACTATCCACTCCCTCTCCGATTTTGAAATCGTCATAGAATCTATCAATTCCTTCATTGATTGTATAAATAATTGGTGTGTCTTGAGATAAAGCCTCAATATATACTAGTCCGAAGGTTTCACTGTGGGAAGGCATTGTAAAAAGGTCTGATTCTCTAAATAATTTGAGTAAAGCCTTTTTGTCGTCAATTTTCCCTAAATACCTAAATTCCCTAGCTCCTTGAATTTTATCTACTATTGCTTTTTGCTGCTTTCCATGTTCACCTACGATAGTTAATTCAAAATCAGCTCCTTTATTATTGAGTAATTCAACAGCTTGAATAAGTCTCATTACGTTTTTGTTTTTTGAAAAATTACCTACGTATAGCAACTTAATTGGAGAGTGTAAATTTCTTTCTTTATTGGACCTATTTCTTAACCAGAAATCATCAATACCATTAGGAATCACAAGGCATTTTTGAGGTAAATTCTCCGAGCATTTACTCTTGATATAATTTAAGTTTAAGAACCTTTCTTTATAAACTGTCGATATAAATATTATTTTTGATGCTGCATTTAAAATTTTGACACCATAGTCTCTCAGATGCAACATATATTTGAAAAATAAATTCAAATCAGTATTGCGAACAGTAACGATGTATGGAATTCCAGTCTTTTTATGCAATTCATAAGCAAGTCCTCCATCGCTAAACCATGTATGGGCATGGATAACTTTAACCTTAGCAATTGGAATCTTTGTTACAAGGTCAACTAAGGTACGTCTAATCTTAAGTTTATAATTTATACGTGTGTAATTACTTAAAACCTTACTATAAATCAGTTTAGAATTGTCTGAATCAAAAAGGATCTTATTCTTATCAATTAAATTATCTGAACGAACTGGGACATAAACATATTGATTTATATGAAGATTATCCAGAGACTTAAATAAATTCATGTATACTTTTGAACCAGCGAAGTCGTTAGAAAGTTGTAAAATCATTGTTGGCTAATATTATACATTAAAGCGTAAAATTGCAAATTCAAGTAAGATTTATTTATTTTCACTTTGTTTGAAGCGATTTTGTAAAACGATAAATAAATACTGTACAAATCATGGTCGTATTCCATTAATTTCATCCAACCATCTGTTTGTTTCCATCCCGAGCCTCTAAGTTTACTTTTAACATCAAAAGAGCTACCATCGACATTGTCAGTAAAACTGTGATCCGCACCATTCCATATATTAAATTTTAGAGTATTCGTAAACAATAATAAATTTTTTTTTGACCAATTACCCCTCTTCAATTTGTATGATGCAATAATAAATTGTATCACGTGATTTCCATGAGTTACATCTTGGATAATGGGTGACCTGTCCTTTTTTGATATTTTTCTTTCCAGTGCAATTTTACTTTTTGTTAGATTATCGTATGTAGAATGCCAAACATAACAGCTTGGTTTTGTTATACTACCCTTTTGTACTTTAATATTGGTTTTAAGTAAATCATTAAATTCATTATAAAATGATATGTAATAATCATTCTTTAAAGTCAACTCTGACAAATATAGAGCTGTTGTAGCCCATAATGCTCCAATATGAATTCTAGAATTAATAAAAAAGCTATTATCATTATATATGGAAAAACTTTCTTCTTTCCATTTAATAAAATTTAGATTTATAAAATCAGCGGTTAGTAAATGACCTTTATTACTAATATTATGCTTTTTAACAATAAATAGAAACTCCGCTAAATATCTAAATAAATAACCTTCATATAACATAAACTCCTTATTATTCATTTGGATATTTGTATCTGTTTTACTCTTAATCTTAGCAAACCATCTAGGAAAACCATTTTTAAAAACTGTATTTTTAACCAATGCATCCGTAATTTCGAAATTATTATTAAGATATCTTTCATCATTTGATTTAAGAAACATAATATTATTTGCATTAATGAAATAACCAATTTCGATGAAACGATTTGAATTAGATTCTTCAGCAGCTAAAATCATACTTTTAATTGAAGTATTTGTATTTGCTTGATTAATACCGCTTACAGTATTATCAAATAACGCTTTGAAATCAATCCCGTGGTTTGCACTTTGAGCAAAAGATGAATTCATTACAAACATCAAATAAACAATTATTCTAAAATTCTTCATTAAGTGATATTTTTGAGCTCCCTTACAAGTACGTTGTAGTTAGATTCAGCATTAAATTTTATATCCCAAGTTTCATATGCATGCATTCTTTTTGAATAATTATTATGTAATACAAGTTCACGTAAAAGACAAGCGTTAAAATTTTCAGGAATGAGATAGCCGTTTTCACTATTAACTATTTCTCGCGTGCCGCCAACATTTGTCGCGATAGCAGGAATACCATATGAAAATGCTTCCATTATGCTGACCGGCAAACCTTCAAATTGTGAAACATTAACGAACCAATCAAAATAAGTACTCTCATACACAATCCTCATATCTTTCTGTTCTAAATGACCGTGCAAAACCACATTCACTTTGCCGTTATTTTTATTTTTAATGTGAACTTTTAAATCAGCCATAGACTCTCCGGATCCAAAATGATGCCAATCAACTACCTCATCTAGCTCTAAGAGCATGTCAAATATTAA
>NZ_JAQWTM010000342.1 GCF_029242675.1 Flavobacterium sp. | reverse complement strand
AGTAATGAAGGTGATGCAGGGTATACTGGGGCAGCTTTGTATCCATCTTACGCAATTTCTGATAATTTTGGATTGGGACTAAGAGCTGAATACTTTGACTACAAAGAAGGATCAGGAGACACTTCGTTTACAGCTTTTACTTTGTCTGCAAACTTAAAAGCAGGAGGACTTACAATAATTCCAGAGCTTAGATTAGATAACGCTTCTGATGATATCTTTGTAGACTCTGATTTGCTTCCAACTAAATCTGCAGCGCAGTTTGCTGTAGGTGTAGTATATGGATTTTAAAAGTAATCGTTAAAAATATACATGTAAATGCTAAGCGTGTTTATATAAGATTGTTATTCCCCCTATATTTTTTTTTTAACTGCCAAAGTACTTTTGTATGATGGCAGTTTTTTTTTTGGGGGTAAGCAGTGCATTTTTTGCTCAAAAAAAAAGGGAGTTTCACTATTTGTGAAACTCCCTTTTAATAAATGAGATACTAAATTATTGCTTCTTGTAGACCGCATAAATAGTATTTATTGTATTTTGATCTAATACTGAATTAACGTCTCTTTGCATGTAATGTAGCTTAAAGGCTGAAACAGCTGATCCTAAATTTTTTGTATTGTACCCAATGATTCGCAAGCCTAATTCTGGATTAAAATTTAATGGTGCCTCTTCTAAAGTATCATCATACCAAATCCCAAATCCATTGTCGGCTAAGGTTTTCCATGGGAAAAATGCACTTGGATCCTGTTTGCGACTTGGAGCAATATCAGAGTGCCCAATTATATTCTGTTTAGGAATGCGGTATTCTTTTGTTAATCTATTCAATAAAGCCATCAAACTGCTTATTTGACTTTCAGAGAACGGCTCCTTACCATTATTGTCTAGCTCGATACCTATTGATGAAGAATTGATATCGGTATCTTTACCCCAACTTCCTGATCCGGCATGCCATGCTCTCAAGTAGTCGTTTAACATTTGTATAACTTCACCATTATCATCGATAATATAATGTGCGCTTACCTGTGTTCTGCTTAACGTAAATGTGCGTATCGTTTGAGCGGTAGAATCTTGAGCGGTATGATGTAAAATAATAAAATTTGGCTTTCGTAAATTAAAATTCACTGTTCCAATCCATTTTACATTTCTATTGTTCTCAGCAGATGAAGCTGCAACATTATTAAGGCTATCCTTAAATATATACAGCTGTTTTGAATAAGAGCTGTCAATACTAATGGTACTTTTTGATACTGCGGGCAGTTCTGTTGGAACCTTGTTAGAAATTGTTTCTGTGTACGTTTTCAATTTGCTGTTGTACTCCTCTTCGCTTCCTTTATAGGGATTGGGAGAACAAGATACAATTGTCGTAACAATAGCTAAAAAATATAATTGTTTTTTCATGTAATAACCTCGTTAACTACTTTCTTCTTCTCTTCTTTGTAGGAGTTGTACGGTCCTCTTTTAGTGCCTTAAACTTTTCTATTTGATCAGCGTTCAGGAACTCTTTTATTTTTCTATCTGTCGTTTCAGACAGAGCCTCGTACTCCTTGACCTTTTGTTCTTGATTACTTTCATCTTTCATTAAAATCCCTTGTGATCTCAAGCTTTCAGTAATTACATTAGCAATGGCTATTTCTTGAAGCGCATCTAGCTCTAATGAAGCCTTCATTCGTTCCATTATTTTACCAACAGTAACTTCTACAGGAATCTCCTTAGGTTTCTCAGGTTCTCTGTTTTGGCTCATTTGATTCATGCTGTTTCCACGGCCGTATCCATTGTTGCCATAACCATTATTACCATATCCATTGTTGCCGTATTGGGCTGACATAGTACTAAAACTTAATAATAAAAAATAAACAAATACTGCTTGAACTGTTTTCATAGTAGTTATTTTAATTAGAGGTATAAAAATTAAAAATATTCTTTAAACTGGCTCTCCGTATAAATCAAATTCTGTTGCTTCAGTAATTCTAATCATGGCAAAATCAGCTGTTTTTAAATAATGTTTTGAGGCATCAATTAAAACTTC
>NZ_JAQWTM010000335.1 GCF_029242675.1 Flavobacterium sp. | reverse complement strand
ACCTTCACGTGTGCTAGTTGCACCAGTAAAAGCGCCTTTTTCGTGTCCAAAAAGTTCACTGTCGATTGTTCCTTCGGGAATAGCACCGCAGTTAACAGCGATATATTTTCCGTGTTTTCTGTGGGATAAAGAGTGTATGATTTTAGGAATACTCTCTTTACCAACACCACTTTCTCCTACAACAAGTACAGAGATGTCGGTAGGTGCAACCTGAATTGCTTTTTCAATAGCGCGATTTAGCTTTGGATCATTCCCAATAATCTCAAATCGCTGCTTTATATTTTGAATAGACTCCATTGTTTTTTAGTTTGAAGTTTTATTTATTTTTTGTTTTTGCCACAGATTAAAAAGATTTTCATAATTTTTTTGACCACGTTATAATGTATACCTTTTGTATTGTGGTGACTTTGTCTGAAAGTTTACCAATAAGCCAATATCTGAATTTGCTAATTTTAAATAATTAATCATTTGAGCAACATGCTCATTTGAGAATTCTTTTACCGCTTTAATTTCTAACACGATGTCGTTATCGATAACAAAATCAGCATAAAATTTATGTGGCAATATTGTCCCTTTGTAATTGATAGCGAATTCTTTTTCTCTTTCAAAAGAGATAGTATTGTTTTTAAATTCAATTTCAAGTGCATCTTTGTAAACGATTTCTAATAGACCAGGACCCAAATTTCTGTGGACTTCCATACAAATACCGATAATTTTATAGGTATCTTCCTGTCTATATCCATCCATAGTTTATTTTTTTGAATTATACTTACTTGATAAATGCTTGTCTTGTCCTTCCTACTTCAATTACCAAATCAAGAAATTATATTTATTAAAAATAATGTATTTTCAAAATCGAAAAATAAAATCTTTTTAATCCCTGAAATCTGTGGCAAATAAAAATCAAAACGCTTAAAAAAGTTCGCAAGCCAAAATTTAATCCATTTACTATGTTACTTTCAAACCTTAAACATTTTTTTAGTTCATATCACTCAATCCAACTGCTTCCCCTTTTAAAGTCCCACTAGTACAACTTGTAATTTTTACATTTACAAAATCACCTATTTTATAATTCTCCTTTGGGAAAACCACGGTAATGCTTTGCGAGTTTCTCCCTGAAAATTCCTCAGTCGATTTCTTAGAAACTTTTTCGACCAAAACCTCTACCGTTTGACCAATGAATTCTTCTGATCGTGCCCAAGCGTGTTTTTGTTGCAAGTCTACGATTTCTTGTAGGCGTCTTGCTTTAGTTTCATCAGTGACATCGTCTTCCATTTTTCTTCCTGCCAAAGTTCCAGGACGCTCAGAATACGAATACATATAACCAAAATTATATTTTACATACTCCATTAAGCTCAAAGTATCTTGGTGATCTTGCTCCGTTTCTGTTGGGAAACCCGCGATCATATCTTGTGATATAGAGCTATTCGGAATTATAGTTCGGATTTTATCAATCAAAGTCATGTATTCCTCACGGGTATGCAATCGATTCATTTCTTTCAAAATACGGTTGCTCCCTGATTGTACAGGCAAGTGAATGTGCTTGCAAATATTATTGTACTTTGCAATAACATGCAGTACACTCTCGTGCATGTCTTGCGGGTTCGAAGTCGAAAAGCGAATGCGCATCTTTGGGAAACCTAGGGCAACCATTTCAAGTAGTTGATCAAAGTCTACTGCAGTTGCTTTTTGCATTTCTGAGGCGGTAGCAAAATCTTTTTTCAATCCACCACCGTACCAAAGGTAGCTATCCACATTTTGACCTAAAAGGGTGATTTCCTTGAAGCCTTTGTCCCATAAATCCTGAATTTCCTTCATGATGCTTTGCGGCTCACGGCTACGTTCACGACCGCGAGTAAATGGTACCACGCAAAAGGTACACATATTATCACAACCACGAGTGATTGATACTAATGCAGTAATTCCGTTACTCATCAATCGCACTGGCGAAATATCTCCGTATGTTTCATCTTTCGATAAAATCACATTGATAGCGTCGCGACCTTCTTCAACCTCTGCTAATAAATTTGGTAAGTCTTTGTAAGCGTCAGGACCTACAACGAGATCAACAATTTTTTCTTCTTCAAGAAACTGACTCTTCAATCGCTCCGCCATACAGCCAAGTACACCAACTTTCATTTTTGGGTTGATGCGCTTTACGGCATTATATTTTTCTAATCTTTTACGAACCGTTTGTTCCGCTTTGTCCCGAATGGAACAGGTGTTTACCAAAACTAAATCGGCATCTTCAAGCGTTTGAGTCGTGTTATATCCATTTTCAGATAATATGGAAGCTACAATCTCACTATCCGAAAAATTCATAGCGCAGCCATAACTTTCGATAAATAGTTTTTTAGTATTTCCCACTTTATTCTCTAAAACAAGCGCTTCCCCTTGTTTGCCTTCTTCAATAATCTTTTCCATTATATAATTTCAAAACGCAAAGATACAGCAATTCCAACAAATATGACAAGATGTCAGATGAAGAATTAACATAATTTGAAGATTTTAATTAGCGATTTTATGAGCTATGCTCAGGCTCAGTATGTTTTTAATTTTAAATTAGTTAAGACCCGTTTTTTAGTCCGTAGGCATTGGAAACAAGCGCGACAAGACAATATCGTTTGTTGTTTTTCAGGAGCTAATCCTGCTTTTCGTTTCAAGTCCTCGCACTTTAAAGCCGCTTTCCTTTGTTTTAAAAAGAGCTTCCTTTGGTCGCTTTTTTAAAACAGGAAAGCAAGCTTAAACTGCTGTGGGCTTTTCACTGCAATCAGGGCTAAAAATCAAAATTCAATCCCTACCTATATATAATGTGAGATCTGAAATGAGTCTAAATTGGTTTGAAAAGCGCTATATTTAAAAAAAACTTCTACTTTTGTCCCAGAAAAATAGACCTATGGCAAAGAATTTAGTAATAGTGGAGTCCCCTGCAAAGGCAAAAACAATCGAGAAATTTCTAGGAAGTGATTATCAAGTCGAGTCAAGTTATGGGCATATCGCCGACTTGCCTTCAAAGGAGATTGGTGTAGATGTAGAGAATGGTTTTAAACCAAAATATGAAGTTTCAGCAGATAAAAAAGCCTTAGTTACTAAATTAAAAGGATTAGCTAAAAAAGCCGAAATGGTTTGGCTAGCAAGTGATGAGGATCGCGAGGGTGAGGCTATTTCTTGGCATTTAGCTGAGGAGCTAAAACTAGATTCTAAAAAAACAAAGCGTATCGTTTTTCACGAAATTACAAAAAACGCGATTCTTAAAGCAATCGATAATCCCCGTGAAATCGATTATAATTTAGTGAACGCACAACAAGCCCGTAGGGTATTAGACCGTTTAGTGGGTTACGAATTGTCGCCTGTACTTTGGAGAAAAATAAAAGGTGGACTATCAGCTGGTCGCGTGCAATCAGTATCGGTTCGATTGATAGTAGAAAGAGAACGTGATATTCAAAATTTTAATGCAGTTGCCACCTATTCAGTAGTAGCTGAGTTTACCAACGAAGCCGGAAAGGCGTTCAAAGCTAAGCTACCTAAAAATTTTAATACCAAGAAAGAAGCCGAAGATTTTTTAAATAAAAACATAGGTTCAACATACAAGGTTTCTGATTTAGAAACCAAACCAACCAAAAAATCTCCAACAGGTCCATTTACGACTTCGACCTTGCAACAAGAGGCAGCGAGAAAACTGTATTTGCCAGTTGGAATAACAATGCAATTAGCACAGCGTTTGTACGAGGCCGGATTAATCACCTATATGAGAACGGATAGTGTGAACTTATCTAAGGATGCTATGGAAGCAGCTCAAGCTGAAATCATCAAATCCTATGGTAAGGAATTCTCTAAGCCAAGAACTTTCACCAATAAAAGTAAAGGTGCTCAAGAGGCACACGAGGCGATTCGTCCAACTGATATGTCGCGTCATACCGTAAATATCGATAGAGACCAAGCCCGTTTATATGATTTAATCTGGAAAAGAACATTAGCCTCTCAAATGAGTGATGCGCAGCTAGAAAGAACTAATGTTAAGATCGAAGCAAATAATCATGATGAATTATTTACAGCTTCTGGTGAGGTTTTGCTTTTTGAAGGTTTCCTAAAAGTGTACCTTGAAGGGCACGATGATGATGAAGAAGAGCAAGAAGGAATGCTTCCTGCAATGAAAGTGAACGAGAAACTTTTAAACAATTACATCACTGCTACTGAAAGATATTCAAGGCCACCAGCACGTTATACTGAAGCATCGTTAGTAAAGAAATTAGAGGAACTAGGTATTGGTCGTCCATCGACTTATGCGCCAACTATTTCTACTATTATCAATAGAAACTACGTTGAAAAAGGAAATCTTGATGGTCAAGAACGCAACTATACGCAACTTACTTTACAAGCAAATAAAGTAGGGGAGAAGTTACTGAAAGAAAATACAGGTTCAGATAAAGGAAAATTAGTTCCTACAGATATTGGAACAATTGTCACGGATTTCTTGGTTAAGAATTTCGGTAATATATTAGATTACAACTTTACAGCTAAGGTCGAGCAAGACTTTGACGAAATAGCCGAAGGAAATGTAGATTGGTCAGTAATGATGAAAGAGTTTTACGATCAATTTCATCCAACAGTGAAAGATGTCGAAGCGAATGCTGAACGTGAAAGTGGAGAACGTATCTTGGGTACAGATCCAGCATCGGGTAAACCGGTATCTGTTCGTTTAGGTAAATTTGGACCCATGGCTCAAATTGGCGATGCCGAGGACGAAGAGAAAAAATTTGCTAGTTTGATGAACGAGCAAAATATAGGTACAATCACACTTGAAGAAGCATTAAATTTATTCTTGCTACCTAAAAATTTAGGAGAGTACAAAGAAGCTGAAGTAGAGGTGAGTAATGGTCGATATGGACCTTACATTCGTCATGGAGCTGCTTTTATTTCTTTGCCAAGAGGAGAGAATCCATTGGATGTAGATTTTAATCGTGCTAAAGAATTAATCGATGAAAAAGCACTTGCTGATGCTCCAATAGCCGTTTACAAAGGTGAAGGTGTTCAAAAAGGAACCGGTCGTTTTGGTCCTTTTATCAAATGGGATGGCTTGTTTATCAACGTAAGTAAGAAATATAACTTTGACAACTTATCACAACAAGATATCGAAGCTTTAATTGAAGATAAAATTCAAAAGAATATCGATAAAGTGCTTCACAATTGGGAAGACGAAGGTATTCTGGTAGAGAAAGCACGTTGGGGACGTTCGGTTATTACCAAGGGTAAAATCAAAATCGAACTAAGCAAGGATGTGGATGCGACCAAATTGACTTTGGAAGAGGTGCAAGAAATGATCGCTAAAAAAACACCTGCTAAAAAAGCTGCAGCCAAAAAGGCGCCAGCCAAAAAAACTACAGCAGCCAAAAAGCCAGCAGCTAAAAAAGCCGCTGCGAAAAAGAAATAATACAAGAAAAGATACTAGCTCTCGCCTTTTTTAAATTGTAAAAAAGGCGATTAAAACACATACAATGGAATTCGATTTTCTATCCCCTCTTACGGATGATTTTTTGGAGGCAGTTAATACACTTACCCCGCAACAATTAGGGAGCAAAATAGTTTTTCATACTAAAGATCAATTTCCAGATGTAAATAAGATCAATATTGCTATCGTCGGGGTTTTAGAAAACCGTGGTATCGACAGCTCTAAATTGGTTGATTTAACGGCAATCCGTCAGGAATTATATGCAATGTTTCCCGGTAATTGGGATGCTTCAATTGCTGATCTAGGTGATATTGTTCAAGGTAACTCAATTGATGACACCTATTTTGCACTTAAAAAAGTAGTAGCTAATTTGATCAAAAATAAGATAATACCAATTGTAATAGGGGGTTCACAAGATCTTACCTATGGCATGTATCGAGCGTACGATGAATTGGAACAAATGGTTAACTTGGTTGCGATTGATAGTAAATTTGATTTTGGTAAAGAAAACGAAAACGTATCAGCTGCTTCATACTTGACTAAGATTATCATTGATGAACCTAATAATTTGTTCAACTACTGTAATGTTGGTTATCAAACCTACTATAATTCACAAGAAGAAATTGATCTAATCGAAAAATTGTTTTTTGACGCTTATCGTTTAGGCGAAATTTCAAATAATATTGCTTTAGCGGAACCAGTTTTCCGTGATGCTGATATTGTTAGTGTGGATTTAAACTCGGTTAAGTCATCGGACTCTGGGAATTTCAGCTCTTTTGTTCCTAACGGATTTAATGGTAAAGAAATATGTTCTTTGGCACGATATGCCGGAATTAGTGATAAAGTATCTGCGTTTGGTGTGTTTAATCAAGGCAGCTCACAACAAGAATCCCCTGTAGTAGCGCAAATTATTTGGTATTTTATAGAAGGGTTTCATTACCGTTCCAATGAATATCCTTTTGGAAGTAGAGAAAACTATATCAAGTATATTGTACCCATCGATGAGGATACACTAGTGTTTTACAAAAGTGATAAAACTGAAAGATGGTGGATCGAAATACCTTTTATTTCAAATGTTAATAATAAATTAAAAAGGAATACGTTATTACCTTGTTCTCATGATGAATATTTGGCAGCTTGCAATCAGGAATTGCCTGAGAGATGGTGGAAAGCACAGAGAAAAAACACCATTTAATTAGAAATTAATTTCGATTTAATTAAAGAAGGCATTTATCTGGTATTTGAAGAGTAGAATTAGTTAAAATATAGTAGTTTATCTGATAAATATGTATTTTATCGTTTTTTTATGCTTTTTATCGGTAAAATATTTTTTTTATAATTTATTTAACTCTAATTTTGATGAGGTTTTTATTTTAAGAGAAAAAATATTGTTTTATTAATAAATTTTAGATAGGTTTACAGACTTAAAAAATAATGAATATAACCCAAATTTTTATGAAGAAGTTCATTGCATTTATGGCAATTTTAACCTTGTTAATTGGTTGTGGTCGATCAAGTGATAAAGGTGAATTAGTGGGTATTAAAGGGCAGAAATGGAATCCTGAAAAACCTTATGGTATGACCCTTGTTCCTGGTGGGGCATTTATAATGGGTAAATCAGATGATGATTTGGCTGACATTCAAGACGCTCCAACAAAAACGGTTACAGTGCGTTCATTTTATATGGACGAAACCGAAATCACAAATAGTGAATACCGTCAATTTGTAGAATGGGTTAAAGATTCAACTATGAGAGTTCGTTTGGCAATCATGGCTGATATGAATGGCGCAAAACCAGGAGATGGTAAAGGAAATAAGGGTGGAAGTATTGGAGATTTCGCATTTAATGATGCTGACCCAGAGAAAATGACAGCTTATGATAAATACATGTATGACAATTATTACAGTATAGGAACCGCAGATGATCCGTATGCAGGTAGAAAGCTTAATAAAAAAGTTAAATTAATAAAAGATCCTAAGCTTTATCCAGATGAAGCATATGTTGAGGTAATGGATTCTATGTATTTACCTATCGAGGCGTCGTACAATGGTTTGAGAACGATAGATGTTAATAAGTTAAAATTCCGTTACTCATGGATGGATATTCAGGCTGCTGCAAAGGCTAAAGTAGGAAATCGCAAAGATTTCATCAAAACGGAAGAAGTGAAAGTTTATCCGGACACTACTGTATGGATTAAGGATTTTGCTTATTCTTACAATGAGCCGATGCATAATGACTATTTTTGGCATAAGGCATATGGAGATTATCCAGTTGTAGGTGTTAAATGGACGCAAGCCAAAGCGTTTTGCGCGTGGAGGACGTTAGCTAAAAATACCTATATCAAAGCGAAGAAAAAAGGGCATGACTTGGTAAATCAATTTAGATTACCATCCGAAGCCGAGTGGGAGTACTCAGCTAGAGGAGGTTTAGAATCTGCTACATACCCATGGGGAGGTCCTTATACTAAAAGTGACCGAGGTTGCTTTTTAGCCAACTTTAAACCAAGTCGTGGGGATTATGCTGCTGATAATGCTCTTTATACAGTAGAGGCTAAATCATATGAACCAAACGGTTATAATTTGTATAACATGGCAGGTAATGTCTCGGAATGGACGGATGATAGTTATGATGCCAATGCCTATGAATACGTTTCTACTATGAATCCAAATGTATTTAATACATCCAACAAAAGAAAAGTTGTAAGAGGAGGTTCGTGGAAAGATGTTGCTTATTTTCTACAAGTCAGCACGAGAGATTATGAATATGCCGATTCTGCTAGAAGCTACATTGGATTTAGAACGGTTCAGGACTATATGGGAGTGGAAACTACGGCTAGCGCTACGAAGAATAAAAGAAAATAATTCCCCAATTTATTATAAAACCAAATCAAAAATTAAATATTAAAATTATGGCATTACTAGGAAAAAAAACAATGAATTTTGCATACGGAATGGGAGCTGCAGTAGTTATCGTAGGAGCTCTTTTTAAAATCACTCACTTTGAATTAGGACCTTTAACGGGTACTGTAATGCTTTCAGTAGGTTTATTAACTGAGGCACTTATTTTCGCATTATCTGCTTTTGAGCCTGTTGATGATGAATTAGATTGGACACTTGTATATCCAGAATTAGCAAATGGCGTTAAAGGTCCAGCTAAAGCAAAAGCTAAAATAGAAACTCCTACAGATACTCAAGGAATGCTTTCTCAAAAATTAGATGCAATGTTAAAAGATGCTAAAATTGATGGAGAATTAATGGCAAGCTTAGGTAATAGTATCAAAAACTTTGAATCAGCTGCTAAAGGAATTGCTCCTGCTGCTGATGGAATTGCTGCTACTAAAAAATATAGTGAAGAGTTAACTACTGCTGCTGCACAAATGGAATCGTTAAATAGCTTGTATAAAATTCAATTACAAAGCGCTTCAAGAAATGCTCAAATTAATGAAGAAGTTGCTGAGAACAATGTAAAATTAAAAGAGCAAATGCAATCATTAACGTCTAACCTTTCTTCTTTAAATGGAGTTTATGGTGGTATGTTATCTGCAATGAGTAATAAAGGATAATTAGTTTCGAACTATTTAATAACAACTAACTAATTATTAGAAAATATGGCAGGAGGAAAACTAACCCCTAGACAGAAGATGATTAACCTAATGTACTTGGTTTTTATCGCTATGTTAGCAATGAATATGTCAAAAGAAGTTTTATCTGCTTTTGGTTTAATGAATGAAAAATTTGAAAGCTCTAATGAAACTTCAAAGTTATCAAACGAGCAAATGTTGTCGGCTTTAGACGCCAAAGCTGCTGAAGCAAAAGGTGAATTTGCCCTTGCAGATGTTACTGCTCACAAGGTAGAAACTGCTACTAAACAATTTTACGATTATATTGGAACTTTAAAAACGGAAGTTTTAAACGGATTTGAAGTAGACTCGAAGACAGGTAAATTACCTTACGAGGAAATGGATAAGGGAGATAATATTGATAGTTGGTTTCTTGGTGAAGGATATTCTGCTAGAGGAACGGAGATTATCGCGACGATTAATAAATACAAGGCTGATATGAAAGCAGCTGTTGGAACAGATAAAAAATATGCAGCTATTATAAGTGATATAGATAGCAAATTTGATGTTTCTGACGTTAAAGATAGCGAAGGAGTTACAATTAAGTATTTGTCTTATCATTTTAAAGGATTTCCTGCTGTAGCATCAGTTGCAAAGCTATCTGCTTGGCAAAATGACGTTAAAAAAGCGGAATCTGATGTTTATAGTGCTGCATTAGGTAAGGCGGCTGTAGCTGCTGCATCTTACAGTAACTATCAAGCAATTGTAGTATTAGATAAGAATGCCTATTTCCAAGGAGAACCAGTTACGGGTAAAGTAGTTTTGGGTCGTTATGACGAAAATACAAAACCAACAAGTGTTACAGGTGCTAAATTAGATCCTGCAACGGGTCAAGCTAAAATTGCTTTGACTGCAGGTGGAGTTGGAGAGCAAAGTATTGCTGGACAATTTACTTTTGTTGAAGATGGTAAAACGATTCCATTAAAATTTACAGGTAAATATGTTGTGGTTCCAAGACCAAATTCAGCTACGATTTCTGCTGATAAAATGAATGTTGTGTACAGAGGTGTTGTTAATCCAATGTCTATTTCATTCGCTGGGATTTCTGACAGCGATGTTAGTGCATCTGCTCCAGGTTTGTCTAAAGTTGGAAATGGAAAATACAACATGAGCCCACAAGGTGGAAATGAAGTAGTAATCAATGTTTCAGGTAAAATGTCTGACGGAAAGGTTGCAACTGACAAGAGAGTATATAGAATAAAAGGAATTCCAGGTCCAACAGGAACAATTAGAGGAGAAACAGGTGTTGTAAAAGGACCTAAGTCAAATTTAGAAATTGCAACTATTGGAGCTAAATTAGAAGATTTTGATTTTGAAGTTGGTTTAAATGTTGTTGGATTTAATTTAAAAATTACAGGACAGCCTACAGTTGTCGTGCAAGGTGATAGGTTAAATGCACAATGTAAAGCGGTTCTTGCAAAAGCTGGAAGAGGAGATCAGGTAACCATTTCAGAAATTAAAACAAAATTAGTTGGTGCTGGAAGTTACTTGTTACCACGAACAGCTCCGGTAATTTTTGAAATACAATAATAAAGAAGTTGGCTTAAAAAGTCTGCGATATTTTAACTATACTATGATGAACGCAAAGAAATTTTTAATAGCTCTTATTACTTTCAGTACAGGTTTGGCTTCATTTGCTCAATCTAATTTGCTAAATGCAAAAATTCCTGAGGAAATAGGTTTGAAAACGGCTGCCCAGTTAATATCTGACAATGACAAGCCTTTGGCTTATGGATACGTTCACGATAGAGATGTTCTTATGGGTAAAATGACTTGGGAGATCATTGATTTAAGTGAAAAAATCAATTTTCCGTTGTATTTTCCCATAGATACGGCGAATGTTGGTTCAGATCGTAGGTCTTTATATGATGTCTTAACTAAAGCAGTTCGTAATGGTGACATAACTGAAGTATATTCAGATAGTTATTTTAACACCAAAAAGTCTTTTAAAGATATAGAAGCGGCATTGAGTAGGATTGACACAACTGATGCTGGAAGAGAACAGATAAATGCTGGTCAAAAAGTTTCTGATGAGTATATAATGAGATCTGATTTAACCGCTCAGGATGTTACTCAATATAAAATAAAAGGATATTGGTATTTTGATAAACGTCAAAGTGAATTGAAATACCGTCTTTTAGGTATTTGTCCGATTACACCAGACGTATATACTATGAACAGCGATGAAAAGGATTATATTGAATTATTTTGGATATTTTTTCCCGCGGCAAGAGAAGTACTTCACGATGCCAAGGCATTTAATGATCGCAACTCGGCTATGCCTATTTCATTTGATCAATTGCTTAACTCAAGACATTTCAATAGCGTTATATATAAAGAAGAAAACGTTTATGGTGATAGAGAGATCAAAGATTACATGAAAGACAACGCTCAGAGCCAGTTACTAGAATCTGAACGTGTTAAAGAAAAAATTCGAAATTTCGAACAAGATATGTGGAATTACTAATATAGTTATCTACCTAACAAAAACTCTTACCTAACGGTAGGAGTTTTTTGTTTTATAAAAGTACCTTTGTGTTTTATATTTTTTATGACAGACTATATTATTGTTGGATCAGGTTTAGCAGGAATAGCCTTTGCAGAAATAGCGTTGGAACATAATAAAACTATTGTGGTCTTTGATAATGCTTCGCAGAGTTCTTCCAAAATTGCTGGTGGATTATATAATCCTGTAATTTTAAAGCGATTTAGTGAAGTATGGCAAGCGCAAGAGCAGCTGGATTTAATGCGTAGTTTTTATCGCAACATTGAAAATAAAATAAATAGTACGGTAGATTTTAAAACGCCTATTCTTCGGAAATTTTTCTCTATCGAAGAACAAAATAATTGGTTTGCGGCTTCTGACAAACTCGCTTTAGCTCCATTTTTATCGACAGAATTAGTTCATACCAAATTTGCAGGGATCGAATCTCCCTATAATTATGGACAGGTTTTACAGTCTGGTTATGTCGATTCTGCCTTGCTGCTCGAAAAGTACAAAGAGTATCTAGATGAACGTTTTCTATTGTTTAAAGAATCCTTTCTCTATGATAATTTGGTATTTACTGATTCAGGAGTAAACTACAATGGTATTGAAGCGAAACAAATCATCTTTGCTGAAGGTTTTGGAATGCATTCTAATCCTTATTTTAATACTCTTCCTCTCGATGGTACTAAGGGGGAGTTATTCATAATTGAGGCAAAAGAACTTGATTTAGACGTAATTGTGAATACAAGTGTATTTATATTGCCCCTCGGGAACAATTTGTTTAAAGTAGGAGCAACCTACAATTGGAAAGATAAAACTAATATGCCTACAACCGAAGGTAAGCAGGAATTAATAGACAGGATCAAGGAAATCATTAGTTGTGATTTTACAATCAAACAGCATTTCGCAGGAGTTCGACCAACGGTAAAAGATCGCAGACCATTAATTGGTACACATCGCGATCACGCAGCAGTACATATACTTAACGGTTTAGGTACTCGTGGTGTAATGTTGGGACCTGCGATGGCAAAAGCTTTATTTGAATGGATAGAATTAAAAAAACCGCTTGATCCAGTAATTGATATCGAGCGGTTTTATAAAAAAATGAACTAGGTTTTATTCTTTATCCCAATTAGGGTTATAAGATACAAACATGTTGATATAAATGTTTCTTGCCCATCTTAAAACGTACGGGAATAGAATAATTAGAGCAATTATAATTGCTATAAAAGCAGTTTTTAATGTAGTTCCTAAAATAACGTAGGAAATAATAAATGCGGCTATGCCTGTTGCTACATTAAGACCGTAACTCACATACATTGCCCCATAAAAAAATGAAGGTTCTATTTGATAAATTAATCCACAATGGCTGCACTTTTCGTGCATTTTCAATGTGTTTGTCAAATTAAACGGGTTTTTGTCCAAATACATGCTCTCATTCTGGCATTTAGGACAAGTTCCTGTTAAAATACTATTTAGTTTGGATCCTTTTTTTAACATTTGCAAAAATTTTAAACAAAGGTACATTTTTAGTAAATGTACCGATGTAACATTAGTCACAATATATGCTTAATATACACAATTTATCGGTTTCTTTTGGAGGTACATATTTATTTGAAGAGGTTACTTTTCGATTAGGAGCCGGAGATAGAGTTGGTCTCGTAGGGAAAAATGGTGCTGGTAAATCGACCATGCTTAAAATGTTAGCTGGAGATTTTAAACCTGATTCAGGGGTGATTTCACAAGAAAAAGATATCCGCATGGGTTTCTTGCGTCAAGATATTGATTTTGAACAAGGAAGAACTGTTTTAGAGGAAGCCTACGAAGCTTTTACGGAGATTAAGATAGTTGAGAAAAAGCTAGAGGAAATTAATCATCAGTTGGTAACGCGAACTGATTATGAAAGTGATGAATATTCTAAAATCATTGAAGATCTCTCTGATTACACACACCGATTTGATCTTTTAGGAGGATATAATTATGTTGGTGATACTGAGAAAATTCTTCTTGGTTTAGGTTTCAAACGTGAAGTATTCAACAATCAAACTGAAACTTTTTCTGGAGGATGGAGAATGCGTATCGAATTAGCCAAATTGTTATTACAAGCTAATGATGTATTGTTGCTGGATGAGCCAACCAATCACCTGGATATCGAAAGTATTATCTGGTTAGAAAGCTTTCTTCGTAACTATCCTGGAGTCGTTGTAATTGTTTCGCACGATAAGATGTTCTTAGATAATGTGACTAATAGAACGATTGAAATTTCGTTAGGAAAAGCATACGACTTTAATAAGCCCTACTCGCAATACCTGGAGTTGCGTCATGAAATTCGTGAAAAGCAATTGGCAACACAAAAAAACCAAGCCAAAAAGATTGAGGAGACTGAAAAACTGATCGAGAAATTCCGTGCCAAAGCTTCTAAAGCTTCCATGGCACAATCGTTAATTAAAAAACTTGATAAAGTAGAACGCATTGAGGTAGACGAAGATGATAATTCAGTAATGAATATCTCATTTCCAGTTTCAAAAGAACCAGGTAAAGTGGTTGTAGAAGCGGAGAATGTGACTAAAGCCTACGGTGATAATGTGATTTTAAAAGATATCGATTTACTAGTAGAACGCGGAAGCAAGATCGCATTCGTTGGTCAAAATGGTCAAGGGAAATCTACCTTTATAAAAGCAATCGTTAACGAATTTGAATACAGCGGAAATATTAAATTAGGACACAATGTGCAATTGGGTTATTTTGCTCAAAATCAAGCCGAATATCTTGATGGCGAAATCACTTTGCTCCAAACCATGGAAGATGCTGCAACTGATACCAATCGCTCTAAGGTGCGTGACATGTTAGGGTCGTTTCTTTTTAGAGGTGATGACGTAGAGAAAAAAGTAAAAGTATTATCAGGAGGTGAGCGAAATCGTTTGGCTTTGTGTAAATTACTTCTGCAGCCTATCAATGTCCTGTTAATGGATGAGCCTACGAATCACTTGGACATTAAATCCAAAAATGTACTAAAGGCAGCATTACAAAAATTTGGCGGAACCTTATTGCTTGTTTCTCACGATAGGGATTTCTTGCAAGGAATGTCAAATATTGTGTACGAATTCAAGGATCAAAAAATCCGAGAATACCTGGGGGATATCAACTATTTCTTAGAACAACGCAACATGGAGAACATGCGCGAAGTAGAGAAAAAAGATATTGCGAAAGCCGCTGCGCCTAAAGAAAGTAACAAGGCTTCCTACGAAGACCAAAAGAAGGGGAAATCTTTGCAAAATAAACTGAGTAAAATAGAGAGCCAAATCAAGCAACTCGAACGTGATATCCAAAATGACGATAAGATGCTGACGTCTAATTACGATAAGCATATTGAGGACGCCGCATTTTTCAAGGCCTATAACAAGAAAAAAGCCGAATTAGATAAGTTGCTTTTAGATTGGGAAGTAGTGCAGGAGGAAATTGATTCTTTGTAGCTAATCCTGCTTTTCGTTTCAAGTCCTCCACTGGTTGTTTGTTTTTTCACGGCACTACAAGAGCTTCTTCTAGTCGCTTTGTGTCACCTGTAAAAACGAAACAACCAGCGTCCGGGCTTTCCACTGCAATCAGGGCTAAATGTCAAAGTCAATCTGATTATCAATCAAACCAATTTTTTTAGAATGCAGTATGGCATCGCTACTGTTCTTAAAGTAGCAAACTTCAACACCCAAACTGCTAACATTTTCAAGCGTTGATGTTACCTTTTTTTTGCGACTCCTACCAGTTTGTCTTATATAAACCGCTTTTACAGTCAAGGGAAATATTTTGGCTATAGCCCCATATAACTTAGGATCGTGCTGTGAATCATCCCCAATAAGCACATATTTAAGGTTAGGGTAAAATTCAAGAATGTGCTTTATCTTCTCAAATTTATGGCTATGACCGCCTCTTCCAGTCCATAAAAAGTCAAGTAAGCTTGTTTTGATATCTTTTAAAAGTAAAACCGCTTTAGGTAATTGATGGAGTTCAGTGAATTTTACTAAAAACCGATACAAATTCCATTCACTACTCGAAACATAAAAAAAAGCATTCCATTCATCCGCCTCTTTTCGTCCAGCCGTACTTAAAGCCCTGTAATGTGTTGCAGCGTCTTCAAATATTTTGCGTGATTCTACGTTTCTAGAAAGTAAATGAAAAAGTTTTTTAATTGGATTTAAGGTATAGGATACTAAAAACGTGTCGTCAACATCAGAAATAATTCCTAATTTGCCCATTTTAGGTCGGATGTAGGACGCTCTGCTCGTTATGATTTCATTTTGGTAGGCAATACTAACTTCATAGTCTATCCAGCCATATTCTAATTGACTCAGAGGTATACAAAATTTAAAGTAGCCGTCGTTTAATGTTTTAGTAACTATTTTTACTTTATTGTGTACGAGGGAAACGGTGGCATTTGGCCATGTTTTAAGCTGAAACAATTTTATAATTGATCGTGCGTTTTTGAGGTTTTTATCTAAAAAATCGTAATCAGTGGCCTTGGTTGGGTTAAAGACGTGCCCCATGACAATTAACTCTTGTTCGTTAGCATAACCACGGTATAATTTTAAAATAGGCTTCATTTATTGTAGTACTTTTGTAAAGGTGTTCTAATTTAAATTTTTTTAATGAATTAAGGAGTAAATTAATGAAAAAGAATGTCATGATGATTGTCAATCCTATATCTGGGGCGATAGATAAAGCAGAATTTATAACTGCAGCAGAACGATTTTCTCATCAAGAGGACTGCAAATTTGTAGCCTATGAAACTACAGGTATTGGAGATGCGGTCAAAATTAAGGCATTATTTGATCAATACAAACCGGAGCGGATTATTGTTGCAGGTGGTGATGGGACCATTAAACTAGCTGCTGATGCTCTCGAGAATGAAGAGGTTATTTTTGGAATTCTCTTCGCCGGCTCAGCTAATGGCTTAGCTACTGATTTAGGTTTACCAAAAGATTTAGAAGAGTCGCTTCTGGTTGCATTTCAAAATAACTACATAGCTATTGATAGTATTTTAATAAACGGAAATAAAAGTTTACATCTTAGTGATTTAGGGCTCAATGCACTATTGATTAAAAATTATGAGAACAGCACCATTCGAGGAAAGCTGGGATATGCAATGCAAGCAATTAATACACTCTTAGAGGATGATGAACTCTTTCATGCAATTATAGAGGTTAATGGCGAACGTATAGAATGCGATGCAAGAATGATTGTCATTGCCAATAGTCAAAAATACGGAACGGGAGTTGTAATTAATCCTGATGGAAAGATGAATGACGGCTTCTTTGAATTAATTATTTTAAAAAATTTAGATTTGTTAGTTATGGGTAAAATCATAACCGGTAATATGCCTGACGATACAAATGATGTTGTAATCATATCTTCTGACAAAGCAACCATAGAAACTAATATTCCAGTTAATTTTCAAATTGATGGCGAGTATCATGGAACCGAATCTAAATTGGAGATCTCCGTTTCTTCTCAAAAAATTAAAGTAGCAATTCCTTAAAGCAAGACTACGATTTAAATGGATTTCTCTGTTGCCATTCGATTTTCGGTTCAAAGTAGCGAAAGGTTTTCGAAACTAACAAATTAACAAAATAGTTGCTATGTTTCATTAATCCGTACATCTCTAAAGGTTGTGCACCAACCGAGCTTTTGATTTCTAAAGCTGTTCTAGCAAAAATTATTTTTTTGTAGCCTTTATTGATAGAATATGCAATCATATCATATAGCATATTCAAGTACAACATTTTCTCGCGCTGGTAATGATCGTCATAGCCTAAAAAATACGTATCGATGTCATTCCCGTTTTTAATTAAGGTATTGAAACCGATCAATTCGTCTTCGATAAAGTAGCCATAAAAAAGAAACTTATCTTTTAAAGACTCCTTAAATGTTTCAAAATGGTTTTCGGGTAAATAAAAAGTGTTAAAAGGAGCATTTTTGGCAACATTTAAATACAACTCATGAATTCTAGAATTGTAGGTAACGATTTCCTCCAGGGATAATTTCCTTTTTGATATAGTATCAGCCTTTTTTCGAGCTCTTTTGTACTGATCACGGTATTTTTTATTCAAACAATCTATATAATCATCAAATGTATTTAAGTCAGCGGTGATGTTAAAGACCATATTGGGCTGAGTAGAAAATTTGTAAAAGGTCTTGAACCGGGTTAGTTTGGTCTTCTTGATTTCTTGTTCTGAAAAATCTTTAAATATAGTAAGATGTGTCTTAAATCCTTTTGCTGATAATATTTTCTTTAATGCAATCGCAGCTTTCATTAAAATGGTAATTCCATCTGCCGTAGTAATTTGATCACTAAAGCAGTAGCCGTTTTGCCCTGTAAGCATATTGTTGCCAATAACTAGGACCTTAGAGCTAATGTTTTTAAAAACAAAATTTCTAATAGTCGTTTTTAAACGTGCATCTCTTTCTCCAAATGAATTTAGTTCACTCAAATTAATGAATTGAGAGAGCGCAATACCAACTAAATCAGAACCCTTAAAAACCCCAATAAAATGGCTTTGCATATTCGTAGGCGCTGATTTTTCTGCAATTCCCATGTAGGCTTTCGAAAGAAAGATATTGGATACGGCAATAGAATCCCATGCTGTGGGAAGTTGTGCAACTGCAGAATAAATTTGGAAGGTATAAGGTTCAGTCAAAATTAGTAGGGACATTAATGGTAGGCAAAATTAATATATAAAGTTAAAACTAAAGGCGAATTACTCAATTTTAATTATTTTTAAGAAAATTAGAAATTATGAAAAAGTATTCAGCAGCAACAGCAGCACCACTATTGGAACAATTGACCGATTGGAATTTTAATAATGACGGGATTGAAAAGAAATTTGTATTTGAAAACTTTGTTCAAGCAATGGGTTTTTTGGTTCAAGTAGGAATTCTAGCCGAAAAGCAAGGGCATCATCCTGAAATAGCAAATACATACAATAAGGTTTCTCTACGCCTAACCACGCATGATGCAAAAGGCTTAACAGAAAAAGATTTTAATTTAGCCTCTGCAATCGAAAAATTGTAGAAGTTAGATTTTTCTTTTGTTAATTCGTAGACTTTTGACGGTTTTGATTTATCCGATGTTTGATTGGACTTTAATTGAATTGTACTATTTTTTATAATTGTAAGATAAATTAGCTTGTATTTATTTTTTTAGTGCAGTTTATCGATTTTATTTGTTGATTATCTGTTTGCTACCTACATTTACATTGTAAAATTAAAATAACACACGCCATGAAAAACATCTTTACTTTTTTATTTACAGTTCTTGCATCAGTAACGTTGTTGGCTAATGTATCGGCTTCAGAAAAAGCAGTTTTACTAAAAATATATAAATCTACGCATGGTGAAAACTGGAAAGTTAAATGGGATATAAATACCCCAGTAGATACTTGGTATGGTGTAAAAGTAAAACAAGAAAAAGTTATTTCAATTAATTTATCAGATAATAATTTGTCAGGTCAAATACCCATTGAAATTGGTACTTTGGTTAATCTTGAAGAACTTAACTTGCATAAAAATAAGATAGAGGGAGTTATTCCAACAGCCTTAGCGTCATTGAAATCGTTGAGAATTTTGGATTTATCTTTTAACAAAATAGAAGGATCAATACCAAGTATTATTGGGAATTTAACAAGCTTAGAAAAATTAGAGCTGTACATGAATAGTATCACTGGAAACATTCCTTCCTCAATTGGTAAATTGCAAAACCTTAAAACGCTTGCCTTGTTCAACAATTTATTAGAAGGACAAATTCCTAACGAGTTATTTGATGCTAAAGAATTAAAGGTTGTGTTATTAAATAGTAATAAATTAGAAGGAAAACTGACTGCTGATATTTCTAAATTGAGCAACTTGGAAAACCTGAGCTTGTTTGAAAATAATTTAGATGGGCAAGTTCCTTTCGATTTAGAAAAATTAAAAAATCTTAAAGAAATGAATATTTCTTACAACATGTTCAGTGGTATTGTGTCAAATAAATTGGCAGTTTTAGATACCTTGAACCTAACAATGTTTAACGATAGAGGAGTTGCTGTTTTAATGGATGTTAAAATGGAAATCGAACGACCCCTAGTTTCAGAAGATTAGTGAGTTTTTTATGGTAGTTGATAAATTAGACGATTGGTTATTAAATGGTTTTTTACTACTAAAATAGGATTGGTTTTAAATATAATTAGTTTAGTTTAGTTAAAGCCCACAAAGTGAAACTTTGTGGGCTTTTTTGTGTTTATAATATTTTAGTGCAGCCTTTACCTTGAACCTGGGTTTTTTTATGTACTTAAGGTGTTAGGTTAAATTTAAAATAATATAATTCTAAGAGGTAATTGAGCTTTGGTTTAAATGCAATGCTATTTTAGCACTTTGATATTCTTGTTTTCCTTAGGAGCCACTTCCTGCTATTCGCTTCAATCTTTTACGGGGATAAAAATCCCCATAAAAGGATTTCCACTGCTATCATGGCTAGGGGAGTAGTAGTATTCGAGAAAATCTACGTACCATTTGAACCACTCTGATTTATTCTCCCTACCTTGTTTTCTTTTCTACCTTTTATATAGGAGGAAAAAGTACCATCAAAATTACCAACACGCCTCAATAGTCAATCTGCAAGAATCTGCGAAATCTGCGTCATCCGCGTTCCAATAGAATCTAAATACAATTACAGGTTACCTATATAGTATCGTAATTATATCCAAAACTCTCTACGATCAGTAAATCTGCTAGAATCTGCGAAATCTGCGTGCCAATAGTATACAAACGTAATCACAGCATACATACATATATATGCGCAATTATATTCAAAACACACCAAAAGCAATAAATCCCCTAAATCCGCTTCATCCGCGTTCCAATTTTTCGAAACACAATTGCAACTTACAGATATTGTACAGCAATTAGATACAAAAATCTCTACGATCATTAAATCTGTGAGAATCTGTGAAATCTGCGTGCCAATATCTCGAAAATCAACCACAATCTATGTATAGCTTCGCAGTTATATGCATAACTCATGATAAACACAATCACAGCATACTTACATACATATGCGCAATACTATTCAAAACACACCAAAAACAATAAATCCGCTATATCCGCGTCATCCGCGTTCCAATATATCCAAACACAATCCCAACCTACATATAATAGTATCGTTACCTAAATTACATATTAAAAACTGTAAACCCGCATAATCCACAAGCCAACAGTTCCAAGCACAAGTCACCTAGATATAAAATGCGTGTTCGAACACCATCCAAACACTAGCAACACTAGAACAAACCCGCTAAAA
>NZ_JAQWTM010000305.1 GCF_029242675.1 Flavobacterium sp. | reverse complement strand
AGAGGCACCAGGCTCAGTCAATCCCATATCTTCTAGAAAAACTTGACGCTCTTCGTAGCTTTCCAATTCGGTGATATCCGCCTCTGCTCCTACTGAGAGGATAATTACCTCCGCATCTTCATCCTTCACTAATTCCTTTACTTGATCTACATATTTGTTTCCGTTTACCGCTGAGTTTTCATCAACATTACAAACATATAAAACGGGTTTTGCAGTAATTAACTGGAAAGCCTCCATTAAAAGCTCTTCGTCATTGTTTTGAGGAACAATTGTTCGAGCTGATTTTGCTTGCAATAACGTTTCTTTAATACGGTCTAAAAGTGCTTTCTCAGTGATTGCTTCTTTGTTTCCAGTTTTAGCAGCACGATTTACTTTTTCTAAACGTTTTTCAACTGTTTCTAAATCTTTTAATTGCAACTCGATATCAATTGTTTCTTTGTCACGAATAGGATTTACGTTTCCGTCTACGTGCACAATATTATCGTTATCAAAACAACGCAATACATGGATGATTGCATTACACTCTCTAATGTTTCCAAGAAATTGATTTCCTAATCCTTCTCCTTTACTAGCTCCTTTTACAAGACCAGCAATATCCACAATATCCACCGTTGCCATTTGCACGCGCTCTGGTTTCACTAACTCCTCTAATTTATTGATACGAGGATCTGGTACGTTTACCACTCCAATATTAGGCTCGATAGTACAAAAAGGAAAGTTAGCACTTTGCGCTTTTGCATTTGATAAACAATTGAATAATGTTGACTTTCCAACATTAGGTAATCCTACAATTCCTGCTTTCATATATTTCAGTTTACAAGTAGCAGTTTCCTGCCAAGAGTTTTTAAATAATTCCCTTAAAAAAGTGCAAATATACCATTTAAAATAAGTTAGCGGACAAAATCATTCTAATAATATTTCCAATCCGTACTTTAACATTTTTGCACTTATCGCAACTAAAAGCCTCTTATCGATCTAATCATTGATAAAAGAAAAGAATTATACTTTTCTTTTAATTTTTAAATAAAAACACAACAAATAGCTAATATTTTGTTAAATAATACCTATATTTGGCGATATAATACCAACTAACAAAATAATAATACAAAACAAAACCAAATTATTTATGAAAAAATTCACACTGTTATTTTTGCTGTTAAACGTCAGTTTTTTGTTTGCTCAAAAACAAGTATCTGGAGTGGTAAAAGACAACTCAGGAGCTCCTTTACCGGGAGTAAACATTATTGAAAAAGGAACTCAAAATGGAGTTTCAACCGATCTTGACGGAGCGTACAAGATCAAAGTTAAAGAGGGCGCAACATTAGTTTTTAGTTATGTTGGCTACGCCAAAGTAGAAAAAGTGGCAACCGAAGGAACAATTAATATTGTCCTTGCTGAAGAAGGTGGACAAGCATTGAACGAGATTGTAATTGTAGGGTCGAGAACTGCTCCACGAAGCAATACAACTTCGGCACTACCTATTGATGTATTATCTTCTAAGGATCTAGCTTCGACTGGACAAGCTACATTTGATAAAGCATTACAATACAAAATTCCGTCTTTTAACACCGTGCAAACGCCTGTGAATGACGCAACTTCTTTACTAGACCCTTATGAAATTAGAAATATGGGACCAAGTAGAACCTTAATATTAATCAACGGTAAACGTAAAAACATGAGTTCACTTGTGTATACGCAAACGTCTCCTGGACGTGGTGAAACTGGTGCTGACATTTCAGCAATACCTACTGACGCCATCGAAAGAGTTGAAATTTTACGTGATGGTGCATCAGCACAATACGGCTCAGATGCGATTGCTGGGGTAATGAACATTATCTTGAAAAAAAGTACTAACGGAGGATCTGTAACCTTGCGTACTGGAATCACTGGAAAAGGAGATGGCGAAATGTACGGCATAAGTATAAATAATGGAACAACTGTAGGTGAAAAAGGATTTTTAAACTATACTGTTGATTTCTCAAAAACAGCATTAGCGAATAGACCCGGTATTTTAAATGCAACTGATGAGTTTAATTACTGGAGAAGTTCAACTAATACACCTGCACAAGATGCTAGCCTTCAAACTCAAGTTAATAATTTTTTAAACTTGAAACCAGATGGTGGTAACGTCAACGGAGCACCTGAAACTGCTGCAGCTAAATTTGAAATAAATGGAGGTTCACAACTAAGTGACTTTACCGAGATGTACTACAATGCTGCTTACATTTTCAAAAAAGTAAACTCATTTGCAAATTATAGAGCACCATATTGGAGAACAGCTTCTGATTTCCCTTATTTACCATCTTTATTTGGTGATGGAACTGCAGCTTCATACATTGGATACGTGCCAACATTCATTGGAGATTTAAATGATTACAATGCAACTTTAGGATTCAAATCAAGTAAAAACGGTTGGACATCTGACGCTTCTGTAACAATAGGTGGAAACTCACAAATTTATACAGTAACTAACTCTCACAATAGATCAAAGTATAGCGACCTAAACCCAGAGCAATTAGCAGCTGTAGGTGGACTTGGAAGTAATAGTCCTAGCGATTTCGTATACGCAGATCCAACTAAAACTATTTACACAGGACAAAACACATTTAAGCCCGGTGGAACTAGTTTCAATCATATCGTTGGGAATTTAGACATTACCAAAGAAGTTTCAGATAACGTATCTATTGGTTTTGGATCAGAAATCAGAACAGAGAACTTTGAAATATTAGCCGGTGATTTCCAATCCTACGCGGGTGTAGGAGCCGATTCTTTTCAAGGAAACACTCCAGCGAACTCAGGAAAATTTAACAGATACAACATTGGTTTCTATGCTGATATTAGTGCAAATGTTGTTAAAGGGTGGCTAGTAAACGGAACTGCAAGACACGAAAACTTTAGTGATTTTGGAGCTGCTAATGTTTGGAAATTAAGCACAAGCATCAACGCAATTGAAGATGATAAATTAACTTTCAGAGGATCTGTTTCAACTGGATTTAGAGCACCTTCTTTACACCAAATCTATACTGAGAAATCACAATCCACTTTCCAAGGTGGTCAAATTGCAGTAACTGGAATCGTAAACAACGTATCTACAACTGCAAGAAGCTATGGAGTTCCTAAACTTACTCCTGAAAAATCAACAAATGTATCTGTTGGATTTGGAGCTAGACCAATTAAAAACTTAAACATAACAGTAGATTATTACCGTATTGGAGTAAAAGACCGTATTGTTTTAGGTAATTTAGTTGCATTCGAAGCAGGAAGAAAAAGTAACGATCCAGCAAGCTCAGACTTTAATGTTTATGAAGGTAAGAATGCAAAAGCATTCTTCGTAAATGGTATTAACTCTATTACTTCTGGAATTGACTACGTTCTTGAGTACAGAAACCTTATTGTTGGTGAAGGTAAATTAGGTTTTAACTTATCTGGTAACTACACAATTCAAAACAAAATAGATGGGGCAGTAAAAAACCCTACTAGTGTTCAAAACTTGGGTACTACAGCTACTCCTATTTATGCAGGTCAAACAGCTTTAACATCAGGACAAAATCCTGTTTTAGCTGGTCAAACTGTATTTAACGCAACCCAGGATGCTTTAATGTTTACTTCTAGACCTAAATTCAAAAATATTATAGGTGTAAACTACGAAATAAATGATTTCGGAATTTCATTGAATAATACCACCTTTGGTTCTACTAAATTCAAACAAGCTGACTTTAGTAAACCTGGATTATTCACAACTTTTAAAACGGCTCAAGTTACTGATTTAGGTGTGACATGGACTGCTTCCAAAGAAGTAACAATCTCATTTAACATGAACAACATGTTTAATGTAGTTCCTAAATTCACGATTAAGTCTGATGGTTCAGCATCTGCAAACGCAATTGTTAACAACCCTGCAGCACTTAAAAACGAATACAATAACATCACATTTAATGGCCGTTATCCAATAACTAGTTATGATGGATCACAATTTAGCCAATTAGGTAGAATGTTTAGTTTATCAATGAACTATAAATTCTAAGACCTATAGAATATACTAAAAGGGACATCAATTGATGTCCCTTTTTTTTTGTCCTATGTAAAACAACTACAAAAAAAATCCCGAGCTATAAACTCGGGATTATTATTTTACAAGATATTTCCTTTTATTCGTTATGTAAAAAGGCTTGTCTATTTAACAAGGTTTCGTCTGATTCTACATGATTATCATCTGGTATACAGCAATCTACTGGACATACCGCTGCACATTGTGGTTCATCGTGAAAACCTTTACATTCCGTACATTTACCCGGAACAATATAATATACTTCATCAGAGATTGGCGTTTGTGCCTCATCAGAATCTACTTCAGTACCATCCGGCAAAATTACTTTACCAGTTAACTTTGTTCCATCCTTATATCTCCAATCATCAGCACCTTCATAAATAGCTGTATTAGGACATTCTGGTTCACAAGCTCCACAGTTAATACATTCATCTGTTATAATAATTGCCATAGCGTATTTTTAATCTTTTTTGTTTACTTAACTTTGTAACGCAAAAATAAAGCCAAAAAAGGTGTTATACAAATAATAATGAGTAACAAAGATCACATAACAGAAGCTTTTGTACAATTAGGTCGTTTTATTAGCCAATT
>NZ_JAQWTM010000303.1 GCF_029242675.1 Flavobacterium sp. | reverse complement strand
CAGAATGACAAAGTTGCTAGTTTTATTGTATTGTTTTACTAGGTTACTCAGAATAACAAAGGAACTGTCTTTCCTAATTAAAGTGCACCACCCTTATTTGTCATTCTGACGAAGGAAGAATCTCTACAATTATTGTTAAGTGTTTGAAGAATAAGTATTTTGAATTGTGTGAATAACGTACTGTTTTTAGCGTGTCGTTGTGATTGTGTTGACTAGATTCTTCCTTCGTCAGAATGACAAAATTTATGATTGGTGTGGAAGTTTTATTTTGATGTTAGAAGTCGATTGCTGAAAGCTTAATCGATCCTAACCACATAGTAGCTGAGCAACATGTTAAGATTCTTCCTTCGTCAGAATGACAAAGTTGCTAGTTTTATTGTTGTACTAGGTTACTAAGAATAACAAGGGAATTGTCTTTCCTTATTAAAGTGCACCACCCTTATTTGTCATTCTGAAGAAGGAAGAATCCTTACAATGATTGTTAAGTATTTTCAGAATGAGCATTATATTTATTTGTCATTCTGACGAAGGAAGAATCTCTACAATGATTACAATGTATTTTGTAAAAAAATCATTTTTTATTTTGTTGATAACGGACTGTTTTTAGCGTGTTGCTGTGATCGTGTTGATTAGATTCTTCCTTTGTCAGAATGACAAAGTTGTCAGTACAATTGTGTGATGTAAATAGATTTATCATAATGACAAATAGTTGAAGAGCAGTTTTAAATACAAAACGGCTTCCATTTCTGGAAGCCGTTAGTTATTATTTTGAAATCCTTCCTTCGTCAGGATGGCAAGTTTAGAATGAAAGTCGAGTTGTAAATGACACTTTAAAAACGGTTATCGCCATCTAATAAATTGCCTAATCCACCCAATAAGCTTCCTTCGCCACGGCTGTCTCCGCCAGCTCTTGGTGCTGATGCAATGATTCTATCAGCTAGTCTACTAAACGGTAGCGATTGTATGTAAACCGTTCCTGGACCGCGTAAGGTTGCGTAGAATAATCCCTCGCCTCCAAAGATGGAGTTTTTGATACCGCCAATGAATTCGATATCATAATCAACATCTTTAGTAAAACCAATAATGCATCCCGTGTCTACTTTTAAAACATCGCCTGCTTTAAGTTCTTTTTTAGCCATGGTTCCGCCGGAGTGTACGAAAGCCAGTCCGTCGCCTTCAATTTTTTGCATGATGAAACCTTCTCCACCAAAAAGGCCGCGACCTAGTTTTTTAGAAAACTCGATTCCTACTGAAACGCCTTTGGCAGCACATAAAAAAGAGCTTTTCTGGCAAATGAATTTCCCTTGAAATTCGGTTAGGTCAATAGGAAGGATTTTTCCAGGATAAGGAGAGGCAAAAGATACTTTACCTTTGGTATGGGCTTGATTGATGAAAGCGGTCATGAATAAGCTTTCGCCGGTTAGGACTCTTTTCCCCGCGCTTAACAATTTGCCAAACAAACCAGATTGCTGCTCTGAGCCATCGCCAAAAATGGTTTCCATTTGAATGTTATTGTCCATCATCATGAAACTGCCTGCCTCGGCAATTACAATTTCTTGTGGATCTAATTCTATTTCGACGTATTGCATTTCCTCGCCAAATATCTCGTAATCGATTTCGTGTGCTTGCATGATTTAAGTTTTTTGATTGAACTAATAAGTTGATTTGTAGGGCGAAATGTTACAACTATTTTTGTTTTTTATCACTGTTTTAACAATCGTGTTTTGAAAATTAATAGTGAATTCTAGCCCTGATGGCAGTGGCATCCTCTTGTGTAGTGGCAACGGAACAAGAGATATAACGAACAGCAGGTGAGAGCGTTTGCATAAAACGAAAATAGCTGCTCCAAAAAAAAAACAGCCTAGATTGCACTAGACTGTTGGTTTTAAAAAGTTGGATATGATTATTTATTCATTAAACTCTCGATTTCATCGACTTCGATCGGGATGTTGCGCATTAAGTTAAATGGCTCGCCTGACTCTTGAATCACGACATCATCCTCAAGACGGATTCCGAAACCTTCTCCAGGAATGTAAATTCCAGGCTCTACGGTAAATACCATATTGGCTTGCATTGGCTCGGTTAAAATTCCGTAATCATGCGTGTCCAATCCCATGTGATGTGAGGTTCCGTGCATGAAATATTTTTTATAGGCAGGCCAGTCTGGGTTTTCGTTTTGTACATCGGCTTTATCGATTAGACCAAGGCCAAGCAATTCTGAAGTCATTAATTTACCAACTTCGATATGGTACTGTTTCCATAATGTTCCAGGAACAAGCATTTTTGTAGCTTCGTTTTTTACATTTAAAACAGCGTTGTAAACCGCTTTTTGTCTCTCAGAATATTTTCCTGAAACCGGAATTGTACGCGTCATATCGCTTGAGTAATTCGCATACTCAGCCCCAACATCTAATAGGATTAAATCGCCTTCGCGACATTGTTGGTTGTTCTCGATGTAATGCAAAACATTGGCATTGTTTCCTGAACCAATGATTGGCGTATAGGCGAAACCTTTAGAACGATTGCGAAGGAATTCATGAATAAATTCGGCTTCGATTTCGTATTCCATTACATTAGGTTTCACGAAAGATAGGATGCGTCTAAATCCTTTCTCAGTGATGTCACACGCTTTTTGGATCAAGTCAATTTCTTCACTCTCTTTGATCGAACGAATGCGTTGCAAAATAGGATTGCTTTTGGCAACAGCATGAGCTGGATATTTGTCTTTCCACCATTTTACAAAACGAGCTTCACGCGTTTCCGTTTCTACTGACGCACGATAGTGTTCGTTAGTGTTGATGTAGATTGTCTCAGAATGTGTCATTAGTTCAAACAAAACTTTCTCAAATTCCTGCAACCAATAGACGGTTTTGATACCTGAAACGGCCAAAGCGCGCTCTTTAGTTAGTTTTTCACCTTCCCAAACTGCAATATGTTCGTTGGTTTCTTTTAAAAACAAGATTTCTCGTTGGTGCTCGTAAGGAGCATCTGGAAAAAGCAAAAGAATACTTTCTTCTTGGTCCACACCCGATAGGTAAAAAATATCGCGATGTTGTGCAAACGGCATAGTACTATCGGCACTAATTGGGTATATATCGTTAGAGTTGAAAACGGCAACACTTTTAGGCTTCATTTGAGCCATGAACTTGGCGCGATTTTTTATAAATAGGTTGCGCTCAATTTGATGGTATTTCATAATACTATAGTTTTTACTTTTAATTACTCAAAAATACTAAGATTAAATTGTTTCTGGCTGGGAATCGCATAATTTTATAATAAATCTTTAAAACAGGAATGGGATTTGCAAGTCGAAAAGGAGATTGAAGGAGTTAAAATATTTTTAAAGAAGGATGTAATCTAGCGAACGTTCTTTTTTTTAGTCATTTTGATTTTTAACGTATATTTGAATCATGAATATGGAAAAGGAATATATCAAGTTAATTTTTGGGCTCAAGCTCAAGCAAGCGCGTACGAACAAGGATCTTTCTTTATTTGGCTTAGCCAAAATCACCGAATTATCTAAGTCGTATTTGAATGAAATCGAAAAAGGAAAAAAATACCCTAAGACGGATAAAATAATTCTTTTGGCTGAGAAACTAGATGTTTCCTACGATCATATGGTTTCGTTAAAACTAGATAACAATTTAGCGCCTATTGGTGAAATATTGAAATCGGGAATTTTAAAAGAGATTCCGCTTGATATTTTTGGAATACAAGAGAATGATTTAATTGATATTATTGCCAATGCACCGGCAAAGGTAAATGCATTTATCAGCACAATTATTGAAATTGCACAGCATTACAACCTGAGTAGAGAAAGTTTTTTTCTAGCCGCTTTGCGCTCGTATCAGGAGGCGCACAATAACTACTTTGAAGATTTAGAAGATAAGGTGCTTGATTTTTCGAAAGCGTTCCATATTGATATTAATACTAAAATTTCGCTAGAAGAATTAACTGCAATCTTAAAAGAGGAATACGGATATACGATTGAAGAACTTGTTTTTTCAGAGCAAGAAGAGTTGGGCGATTTGCGTTCTATTTTTGTACCCAAAAGCAAGACGTTACTGTTGTCCTTGGATATTGATGCACAGCAAAAAGCATTTATTTTAGCCAAAGAAATTGCGTATAATTATTTAGGAATCAAAGACCGATTGTATACTTTTAGCTGGATAAAATTCGACAATTTTGATCAGGTATTAAATAATTTTTATGCTTCTTATTTTGCCGGAGCTTTGTTGCTACCTCGAAAAAAACTAATCGAAGCCCTGAATGCTTTTCTTTCAAAAACGCATCCCACAGCAGATGAAATGATAGCTTTGATGAATCAGTTTAATGTTTCGCCAGAGTCTTTTTATCAACGATTGACGAATATATTACCAAAGGATTTTCAGTTGAAAAACCTGTTTTTTCTCCGCTTGTCTCATAAAATAGGTTCGGATTCCTATCAAATAAAAAAAGAATTACATATTACGCACCAGCAAGAACCTCGCGCTAACGAAATGAATGAGCATTATTGCCGTCGATGGGTTTCGATTCGCACTATTGAGGCCGCCATTGCCCAAAAGAAAGACCACTTTTTTAGTGCTCAAATTTCGAGATACGACAATAGTAATAATGAATACTTTGTGTTTTCATCAGCTACAGAAGACCCTTTCAAAAAAGACCATCTACGAAGTATATCGGTAGGTATATTGATGAATGCAACAATGAAAAAGAAGTTCAAGTTCATTGAAAGCGGAATCGTAAAAAAGGAATTAGTAGGGGTAACTTGTGAAACTTGTGCTGTGAAGGACTGCGAGGTTCGAGCAACGCCTCCAATCCATCTGGAGAAAAAAAAGAGAAATGAAAATACTGATTTGATTGTTCAAAAGTACATGGAGAAATTTAGTTAATTCTGTTTTTGACAACGTATTGGTTTTTAATTAAATACATTTTGTAATTGTGTCCGAATCAATTATAGATTTCTTTTATTAGGACTTTAATACTCTATTGCAAATTTTGGTTTATTTAATTTTAAATCTTTGATTTTTATCTACAGTTCGCACAACCGTGTTGTATTTGTGATTTTTCGGCATTATTTCTTCAGTTTTTAAAAAAGGCATTGCTTGTATTTTGTTTAGTGTTTTGAACAGGATTAATTTCTAATTTACTGTTAAGCATCGCTTTAAATTTCTATTAATTTGAACACTTTAAAATGATTATAAATAAGAGCGAAAAGGTTGTAGTTCAAATCTAATTGCTTTATTTTTGTATTATTTTTTAAAACAAACTACAAAATCTTATGGCAAAATCTGAATTATTGAAATCGTCAATAGCAAAAAAAGTTGCAATGGCTCTTTCAGGACTTTTTTTGATGTTGTTTTTAGCACAGCATTTTTTTATCAATATGACTTCGGTTTTTAGCGCCGATACTTTCAATTCTATCTCCCATTTCATGGGTAACAATCCCTTAGTTCAATTTGTTATTCAGCCGATATTGATCGTTGGAGTAATTTTTCACTTCATCATGGGATTTGTTTTGGATTTTAAAAATAGAAAAGCAAGACCTATTTCATATGTGAACTATAACGGTGGGGCTGCTGCTTCGTGGACGTCTAGAAATATGATCATCACAGGATCAGTAGTATTAGCTTTTTTAATTTTGCATTTTTATGATTTCTGGGTTCCAGAGATGGTTTATAAATATGTAGAGTTTAGTCCTCTAGATGAAACAAGATATTTCCCAGAGCTAGTTCATAAATTCGAGAGCCCAGTACGTACTGCATTGTACTGTATTTCTTTTGTTTTGTTGTCTTTACACTTGCAACATGGTTTTAGTTCTTCGTTTCAATCAGTTGGGTTCAACAACAAGTACTCTAAAGGTTTAAAAAATTTCGGATTAGGTTTTGCAATCTTGATTCCTTTTGGTTTCGTTTTCATTGCATTATTTCATCATTTCAATCATTAATATTCACTTATTATGGCATTAGATTCAAAAATTCCAAATGGTCCTATCGCGGACAAATGGACAAATTATAAAGATCACATTAATTTAGTAAACCCTGCTAACAAGCGTAATTTAGATATTATTGTTGTTGGAACAGGATTAGCAGGTAGCTCTGCTGCTGCAACTTTAGCTGAATTAGGTTACAACGTAAAAGCGTTTTGTTTTCAAGATTCACCTCGTCGTGCGCACTCTATTGCTGCACAAGGGGGTATTAACGCTGCAAAAAACTATAAAGGAGACGGGGATTCTGTTTTCCGTTTATTTTATGATACTGTAAAAGGAGGAGATTATCGTGCTCGTGAGGCTAACGTATACCGTCTAGCTGAAGTGTCCGCTAATATCATCGATCAATGTGTGGCTCAAGGAGTACCATTAGCACGTGAATATGGTGGATTATTGGACAACCGTTCTTTTGGAGGTACATTAGTTTCTCGTACATTTTATGCGCAAGGACAAACTGGACAACAATTATTATTGGGAGCTTACTCTGCTATGAACCGTCAAATTGGTCGTGGTAAAGTAAAAATGCACCACCGTCACGAAATGCTAGATTTAGTAATCGTAGACGGAAAAGCAAGAGGAATTATCGCTCGTAATTTAATTACTGGTGAAATTGAAAGACATTCAGCTCACGCAGTTGTAATCGCTTCTGGAGGTTACGGAAACGTATTTTTCTTGTCAACAAATGCAATGGGTTCTAATGCTACTGCAGCATGGAAAATTCATAAAAAAGGAGCGTTTTTCGCAAATCCTTGTTACACACAAATTCACCCTACTTGTATCCCAGTTTCGGGAGATCACCAGTCTAAATTAACTTTGATGTCAGAGTCATTGCGTAATGATGGACGTATTTGGGTTCCTGCAAAAGCAGAAGATGCTAAAGCAATCCGTGAAGGAAAGAAAAAAGGAACAGATATTCCTGAAGCAGATAGAGATTATTTCCTAGAAAGAAGATATCCTGCTTTTGGTAACTTAGTACCACGTGACGTTGCATCGCGCGCGGCTAAAGAAAGATGTGATGCTGGTTTTGGAGTAAACAAAACAGGTGAAGCAGTTTACCTAGATTTTGCTGCAGCAATTCAACGTTACGGAAAAGAAGCGGCTTATGTAAAAGGTCTTGATGAAAATGATAAGGCAGTAGTAACAAAATTAGGTACTGAAGCGGTTAAAAGTAAATACGGAAACTTATTCCAAATGTACTATAAGATCGTAGATGAAGATCCTTATACTTCTCCTATGATGATTTATCCAGCAGTTCACTACACAATGGGTGGTACTTGGGTAGATTATAACTTAATGACTACAATCCCAGGATGTTTCTCTATTGGAGAATCAAACTTCTCTGAGCACGGTGCAAACAGGTTAGGAGCATCTGCTTTGATGCAAGGTTTAGCTGATGGATATTTTGTATTGCCTTATACAATAGGTGATTATTTATCTCCAGATATTAAAATGGGACCTATCTCTACTGATTTACCTGAATTTGCTGAAGCAGAAAAAGGAGTGAAAGAGCAGATTGAAAGATTCATGAACAATAATGGTACACACTCTGTAGATTATTTCCATAGAAAATTAGGGAAAATCATGTGGGACAAAGTAGGAATGGCTCGTAACGCTAAAGGTTTAACTGAGGCTATCGAAGAAATTGCTGCACTACGTGAAGAGTTCTATAAAGATGTTAAAGTTCCAGGAACTGATAAAGGATTTAATCAAGAATTGGAAAAAGCAACTCGTGTTGCTGATTTCCTTGAACTAGGAGAGCTTTTCGCTAAAGATGCATTACACCGTAATGAATCTTGTGGAGGTCACTTTAGAGAAGAATACCAAACTGAAGATGGTGAAGCTATGCGTGATGACGAAAACTTCGCATACGTTGCCGCTTGGGAATACAAAGGAAAACCAAGTGATGCCGTTTTACACAAAGAAGAGTTGGTATTTGACGCCGTTAAACTAGTTCAAAGAAATTACAAATAGAAATTGGTCCAAAGTCCAAAGTTTTAAATTCAAATGGCTACACACCACGCGAGTTTCGACTTTCAACTTTACGACTTTCAAACTTAATTAGTATGAAACTTACATTAAAAATATGGCGTCAAAAAAGCGCCAAAGATAAAGGAGCAATGGTTGATTATCAAATCGACGGAATTGAGCCAGATATGTCATTCCTTGAAATGCTAGACGTTTTCAATGAAGACCTAATGAGTAAAGGTGGCGAGCCAGTATCATTTGATCACGATTGTCGCGAAGGAATTTGCGGAATGTGTTCTTTGTTTATCAACGGAGAAGCACATGGTCCTGATCGTGGTGTAACGACTTGTCAACTGCACATGCGTATGTTCAAGGATGGTGACACCATTACAATTGAGCCTTTCCGTGCCGCTGCTTTTCCAGTAGTAAAAGATTTAGTAGTTGACCGTAGCGCTTTCGATAGAATTCAGCATGCAGGTGGATTTATATCAGTAAACACTTCAGGAAATACCATCGATGCGAATACTATTCCAATTGATAAAAATGACGCTGATGAATCATTCATGGCAGCAGCTTGTATTGGTTGTGGAGCTTGTGTAGCGTCTTGTAAAAACTCATCAGCTATGTTATTCGTTTCAGCTAAGGTTTCACAATTTGCTTTGTTGCCACAAGGTAGAGTAGAAGCTACGGATCGTGTTTTAAACATGGTTAGACAAATGGATGACGAAGGTTTTGGTAACTGTACCAACACTGGAGCTTGCGAAGTAGAATGTCCTAAAGGAATCTCTTTAGAGAACATCGCTCGTATGAACAGAGAATATTTGGCTGCAAGCCTAAAAGGATAAAAAGAGTCACTCTGAGCTGGTCGAAGAGTTAAACGCATTCATTTATTTGGATGCGTTTTTTTTATGGCGTTTCCTTTCAGGTCGGGCTATACGTTCCAATCTTTATAAAAATTCCATTAGCATTCCATTTTCATAAAGGATTTCCACTTTTATCCCTAACGCAAAAGATGTATATTTGAGAAACCCTTTGCTACAATGAAAAACTTTCTTGCGTCACTACTTTTACTATTATCCGTTTTCGGTTTCGCTCAAAACAACCAACAATACGTAAATCCGTTTATAGGCACCGGTGGTCATGGACACACCTATCCAGGTGCAACTGTGCCTTTCGGAATGGTCCAACTGTCACCTGATACAAGAATCGACGGTAGTTGGGATGGTTGCTCAGGATATCATTACTCTGATTCCGTAATTTATGGCTTTTCGCATACGCATCTAAACGGAACAGGAGTTTCTGATTTTGGAGACATTATGATGATGCCTACGCTGGGTGAAGTTTCCTTTGATAATAAGGAATACGCTTCTACTTTTTCACATACTAACGAAAAAGCAACTGCAGGTTTCTACTCCGTAAAGTTAGATAAGCACAATATCGATGTTAGTTTAACCACTTCAACACGTGTTGGTTTTCATCAATATACCTTTAATGCTGCTGGTCAAGCTAATATAATAATTGATCTGAATCATCGAGATAAATTAGTGCAAGGCGAAATAAAAATCAGTGACAACAAAACAATCCAAATTCTGCGTAGGAGTGAAGCTTGGGCAAGAGATCAATATGTTTATGCGCAAATTGAATTTAACGTTCCTATGAAAGTCTCGAAGGTAAAAGCGAATCAAGAGAATAAATCTGATTTCTATTCGGGAACGGAACTTAAAATAGCTTTTTCAAAAGACGTTAAAAAAGGAGAAAAAATTCTCGTAAAAGTAGCGCTCTCACCAACAAGTTATGAGGGAGCTAAACTAAATAGTTCGGAAATTAAAGGTTGGAACTTTGATCAAGTCAAAAAACAAGCCGAAGCACTTTGGAACAAGCAATTGTCTAAAATTGAAATCACAGAGCCGAATCCCGATAAGAAAGCTATTTTTTACACTGCCCTATATCATACCATGGTGCAACCTAATATTGCTCAAGATATTGATGGCAAATACCGCGGTAGAGATAATAAAGTGCATGAAGGAGAAGGCTTTGATTATTATTCGGTTTTCTCACTTTGGGACACCTTTCGAGCCGCGCATCCTTTATACACTTTGATCGAAAAAAAGCGTACCGCTGATTTCATAAATAACTTCTTGAAACAATACGATCAAGGAGGTCGATTACCTGTTTGGGAATTAGCATCTAATGAAACCGATTGTATGATTGGTTACCATTCGGTTTCTGTAATGGCTGATGCTATGGCCAAAGGGATAACGGGTTTTGATTACGAAAAGGCTTTCGAGGCGGCTAAGCATTCGGCTATGCGCGACGAATTAGGACTGAAGGCCTACAAACAAAATGGATTTATAGCGATCGACGATGATCACGAAAGCGTTTCTAAAAACTTAGAATATGCCTATGATGACTGGTGTATCGCTCAAATGGCGCAAATACTAAATATAAAAGAGGATTTTCACTATTTTATGAAAAGATCCCAAAACTGGAAAAATTTATTCGATTGGAAATCGGGCTTTATTCGCCCCAAGAAAAATGGTGGTTGGGATATGCCTTTTGATCCAAGAGAGGTGAACAATAATTTTACTGAGGGTAATGCTTGGCAATATACCTTTTTTGTTCCGCAAGATATCCTTGGTATGATCGAAGCTTATGGCGGTAAAGAAAAATTTGAAGCGAAGCTGGACGAAATGTTCAACAGCGAGAGTAAAACAACTGGGCGCGAGCAAGTAGATGTTACTGGCTTAATAGGGCAGTATGCCCACGGTAACGAACCGAGTCATCACATGGCCTACTTGTACAATTATGTAGACAAGCCAGAGAAAACAACAGAAAAAGTACACTATATTTTAGATAATTTCTATAAAAATGAGCCTGACGGCTTAATAGGAAACGAAGACTGTGGCCAAATGAGTGCTTGGTATGTATTGAGTTCCATGGGTATTTATCAAGTTACACCCGGAAAAAACTATTGGGAAACGAATTTTCCAACTTACTTTAAAAAAGCCCAAGTTGATACAGGAAATGGTCTGATTACAGTTAGTTCAGAATTTGAAAGAACTGGTTTTCTTGCACAAGAAGGCAGGGAAACTGTTGATGAAATTCCTTTTGAACCTATTATTCCTGTTCCTGTCATTTCAGCAAAAAGTAAATCGTTTCAAGATAAAATGATAATTGAAATTAGTTCTCAAAATCCAAATGATAAAATCTACTACCTGTTAAATAGAAAAAATGATTTGCTAAAAGATACAAATTGGAAAGAATACACAGAGCCATTAGTGATCAACCAAACTACTGAAATTAAGGCAAAAATAAATAACAGCGGAAAGGAAAGTACTGTTGCAACAGCCAACTTCTTTAAAAAACCAAATAACTATAGTATTGCCATCAAATCTAAATACAATTCACAATATACCGCGGGAGGAATTGAGGGTTTAATTGATGGTATACACGGAGATGAAAATTGGCGCAAAGGAGAATGGCAAGGCTATCAAGATCAAGATTTTGAAGCGGTAATCGACTTGCAAGAAGCTCGAGCTATTTCTTCCATAAGTGCTTCATTTTTGCAAGATTCTCGATCTTGGATTTTAATGCCTGCTTATGTACAGTTTTACACTTCGGAGGATAATGTAAATTACAAAATAGTAGATTCTCCAATTTTACATTCGGTGGACCCAAAAGACGGTACAACTCGAATTATGCATTTTGCAATCAATCTGAAAGTGCCTAAAGTGAGATACGTGAAAGTTTTTGCTAAAAATTTCGGAAAACTACCAACCTGGCATCAAGGGTATGGAGGAGACGCCTTTATTTTTATTGATGAAATTACAATCAAATAAAGCTATTGTAATCTTGTTATCTGTCACTTTATAATTCTAAAACATTCTAATAAAATGAATATAGCCTTAATCCAAGCATCACTAATTTGGGAAAACCCCGATGCTAACAGAAACTATTTTGAAGATAAAATAAACGGTATCAATGACACTGTTAATTTAATCGTACTGCCCGAAATGTTTACGACTGGTTTTACTATGAATCCTAGCGCAGTTGCAGAAACTATGATAGGAAAAACGGTGTCGTGGATGCAAACTTTGGCAAAAGCCAAAAACACAGCAATAACAGGAAGTGTGGTAATCAAGGACAATAGCAGTTTTTACAATCGAATGTTGTTTGTATTTCCTTCAGGAGAACTACAGTTTTATGATAAGCGGCATTTATTTACCTTGGCAGGAGAAGGCAAGGAGTACACCGCAGGCGATGCTAAGTTAATTGTAGATTATATGGGTTGGAAAATCTGTCCCTTTGTTTGCTATGATTTACGTTTTCCTGTATTTTCTCGTAATGTCAATCAAGAATACGATTTGTTGCTTTATGTAGCGAGCTGGCCCAAAACACGAATTAAAGCGTGGGATACGCTACTAGCAGCGCGAGCTATTGAAAATATGAGTTATGTAGTTGCAGTTAATAGAATTGGTCAGGATGCTAACGATTACCAATACGTAGGTCATTCGCAGGTCATAGATATGCTTGGGGAGCAGCTTGTAGAGCCCTTAGAGTTGGAGGGGATTTATTATGCTACACTTGATCGCGAAAAACTAATTGAAACACGACTAAAACTAAATTTCTTGAACGACCAAGATGCTTTTGAAATTAAAAACTAGATCTTCTGTTGCTGTTAGGATCTGCTTTCTTTTTTGGTTCAGGTGTATATGGGATGCTTAGATCGAAAAACTCGATATCGTCCCAATTGGCGCGTACATCTCTAATTGTTTTTGAAAAATAAATTACTTCTTCAGGCTGAATTTTTTCTATGTAATTCCCTGCATCCCATTTTTTATTTTTGTTGTCATCGTAAATAAAAAGGAGGTTAAATGTGTTGGGCTGCAATAAATTGAATTCAATTTTAGTTTCACTGTTGCTGTATTCACTAGCGATGAGTTCGCCTTTTTCATCGGTTAGCTCAATAAGTACTGGAAAACGTTTTACGTTTTGGAGATTGACAATTAAATTGCCATATTCCTCGGTTTGCTGTGTAGTCGTTTTGAAACTTAAAGTATCATTGCTAATACCAAAAAAGTCAGTGGCTGCGCCAGGGAGTAGCGATAGTGTGTGTTTTTCCGAAGGTTCTTTTTTGAAATCAAAGTACCACTCTTGCAGAAAGTCGTCATATACAGTTGTGAAATCTACGGCAACAGAATCTTTATTAACTAACTTGATTTTACTAGTGTCAAATTTTACTAACGGTGTACCACTAGTTATTAGATAACGATCTCTAAAATGCAAGACACCATTGTATTTTGGGTTCAAGGTTAGCGTGTCTTTTTTCTGGTCTTTTATTTTTACAACATAATTCTTGATGTAGTTCTGTTGGCTTATCGAAACACTTAATGAATCAGTTTTTAAAGGTTTAAACCATACGTTTAATGAATCTTTTTTAGGATATTGGGTTGTCAGACTTTCTACTATTTGGTTTTTATTTTTCACTAAAACCTTAGGTCGGCTAGCTATTTTCGATAGATCACCTTCATATCCTAAAAGTAGTTTGTTGCCGGATGCCTGTGTTGGTTTAAAAGCTCTGAATGGAAGCTTTTCTTTAAATAACTCGAGTTCGTACACGGTGTCATTAGGAATCGTAATATAATTTTTGATATACCCTATTTTCTCTTTTGATAAATCAAATATATTGTTTCCGTTATAATCCTTTAATGCTACTAAAAGATATTTTCCTGCCTTTAGGTTTTCTAGTTTAAAGGTTTTTAAGCTGTCGAGCGTATTGGTTATGTAGCTGGGTGGCTTTTTATAAATGATGGAATCGTTAAAGCTATCATTTACTTCGTATAAATGAACGGATACAAAAGCATCTGCTTCTTTTTCAATGGCATCTTTAATTCGTCCTTTTAGTGAAAGTGAGTCGATATAATTTCCGGTAGAGAAAACATATTTAAATTGATTTAACGGATTACCTTCATTGTTATCTGCAATACTTTGGCCAAAATTAAAACTGTAGGTTGTGTTAGGGGCTAAAGTATCTTTTATTTTTATAGAAATAGTTTTACTAGCATTTAGTGGAGTAATCAACGGCTCATATTTTAAAGGAGGGGAGATTACCAGCTGTTTGTTTAGATTTTTAAGTTTGATGTATTCATCAAAAACTAATTTAACCTCTTTGCTTTTAAAATTCGTACTATAATTGGCTGGGAAACTTATTTTTAAAGTTGGTGCAATTGAATCTTTGAAGCCACCGGTAATGGTTCCCCTTTTTGCACAACTAGCTAGGCCTATCAGAAGGAGCAATAAAAAATATTTGATATAGTTTCGCAACATGAAATTCAGAATTTATAATGCACAAAATAACGATTATATTTATTGGAATGGAAACTTTTTGGCGATTTATTAAGATGCCTTTAAACAGGCTGAGTTTCGAGATAAATTCAATCTTTAGTTTTTAATATGTAATTTTGTGGTAGAAATAATTAACATTCGAATAAGATAGTTGACATGATGAGAAAAATAGAACACATAGGTATTGCAGTAAAGGATTTAGAGGCTTCCAATTTGTTATTTGAAAAGCTTTTTGGTCAACCTTCATACAAGCAAGAAGAAGTGATTAGTGAAGGTGTAATGACTTCTTTTTTTGAAAATGGCCCTAATAAAATTGAACTGCTTGCTGCTACCAATCCAGATAGTCCTATTGCGAAATTTTTAGAAAAAAAGGGAGAGGGGATTCATCATATTGCATTTGACGTTGAAGATATTGAAGCAGAGATTCAAAGGTTGAAAGGCGAAGGTTTCGTAGTGCTAAATGAAACTCCTAAAAAGGGGGCCGACAATAAGTTGGTGGCTTTTTTACACCCAAAGAGCACCAATGGTGTTCTTATTGAATTATGTCAAGAGATAAAATAATTGTCACGCACCACATTTTTATAAATCTAATAATCAGCAGGTTTGTATTGGGTTAGATTTAATTAGCTGTTTTGAGACAAAACTATTATTAAAATATTTGGAGCAAACGAAAAATAGTGGTAATATTGCAAACTCTTAACCGGTCCTATAGCTCAGCTGGTTAGAGCACCTGACTCATAATCAGGTGGTCCCTGGTTCGAGCCCAGGTGGGACCACAGAGATAAGCCCTTTAAATTTTTTTTTAAAGGGTTTTTTTATTTACATAAAACTAGTGTGTAAAAAAGTCGTATATTTATCTATTGAGATTGGTTTTTAAGCGATTAATTTAAAATAGATTTTTTTTTGCTACGTAATTTACTATTTTTGGCCACAATGAAGATATTTAGAAATAAAAATTACTGTTTACTCATTTTTCTTTTAGGAGTAATGAATGCATTTGCTGGAACAGCTCCGTCTTCTGGTCCTCCTTCTCCAACTGGAAAGCCACCAATACCTCCAGGATTACCTATCGACGATTACATTGTTTTATTGGTTATAATAGCTGTGCTTTTTGGATATTATGTGACTGAAAGTAGACGTATAAAAACAAAACCCTCAATTTAAATTGAGGGTTTTGTTTTTCTGAAAAACAGGAAAATCATTTATTAGCGTGTAATTTAGCTACATATTTTCCGATGACATCAAATTCTAGATTTACTTTGGTTCCTGCCTTAAAGGATTGAAAGTTCGTGTGCTCGTATGTGTAAGGTATTATGGCAACGCTAAATTGATTTTTTTTAGAGTTTACAACGGTTAAACTTACTCCGTTTACTGTAATTGATCCTTTCTCTATAGTTAGATTATTTAGAGACGCATCGTATTCAAAGGTGTAGGACCAACTTCCGTTAGTTTCTTTAACTTCAATACAATGACCAACTTGATCAACATGACCTTGAACAATATGGCCGTCAAGGCGGTCACCCAGCTTCATGGCTCTTTCGATGTTTACTTGGTCACCTTTGGACCAATTGCCAATGTTTGTTTTTAAAACAGTTTCTTCAATCGCAGTGACGGTGTAAGAGTTGTTGTTAATGGCTACAACGGTTAAGCATATTCCGTTATGAGCGACACTTTGGTCTATTTGCAGTTCGCTTGTTATGGAAGTCTCAACGGTGATGTGTAAATTATTCTGTTCTCGTTCTATTTCTTGGATGGTTCCAAGGGTTTCTATGATTCCTGTAAACATTCTTGTTTTATTTTACTAAATTTGTACCTCAAAATTAGTAATAAAAAGCCGTGGTCATGATGAAAAAAGCAGAAAATATAGTCGTTGGGATTTCGATTGGAGATTTAAACGGTATTGGAAGCGAAATTATTTTAAAAACTTTCGAGGATGCTCGAATGTTAGAGTTGTGTACGCCGGTTATTTTTGCCAATGTGAAACTGTTGTCTTTTGTTAAAAGAAATCTGAACTTAACATTGTCATTACACGGTATCGATAAATTAGATCAAGTAGTGCTCGGTAAAATTAACGTGTTCAACCTTTGGAAAGAGGGTGTTGATATAAATTACGGAGAAAATGATCAAAAAATAGGCGAATATGCAGTTAAATCATTTGTAGCTGCAACCACAGCTTTAAAAGAAGGGGATATTGATGTTTTAGTAACTGCGCCTATCAATAAATACAATATTCAATCAGACGATTTTAAATTCCCAGGCCATACTGATTATTTAAATCAGGAGTTAGAAGGTGATGCTTTAATGTTAATGGTAAATGATAATTTACGAGTAGGGTTGCTTACGGATCATATTCCAATTAGTGAGGTCGCCGCTCATCTAACAGAGGAATTGATTGTTAAAAAAATAGAGACTGTTAGAAAATCACTGGTTCAGGATTTTAGTATCAACAAGCCAAAAATTGCTGTATTGGGACTAAATCCTCATTGTGGTGATGGCGGAGTAATTGGTAATGAAGAAGACGTGCTCTTAAAACCCGTCATAAAAAAAATATTCGAAAAAGGAACCCTTGTTTTTGGGCCTTTTCCAGCTGATGGGTTTTTTGGTAGTGGACAATATGAAAACTACGATGCGGTTATTGCGACTTATCACGATCAAGGCTTGGTGCCATTTAAAACCTTATCATTTGGTGGTGGTGTTAATTTTACGGCAGGCTTAAACAAAATTAGAACTTCGCCAGATCACGGTACTGCCTTTGATATTGCAGGTAAAGGTGAGGCTGACTATAATTCATTTAAAGAAGCGGTATATTTAGCTATTGATGTTTTTAGTAGTAGAATTCAGTACCAAGAAATTAGTCAAAAACCATTGCGAGTTAGAGAAAAATAGTAGTTGATAAAAAAAGATAAATAAGATTATTAGATTTGTAATAATTTTATATCTTTGCACTCCCGAAGTTTGGGGCAAAATGTATTGAAATGAGTAACGTAAAAGATTATTTAATTCCTTTTATAGGATTAAAGCTAGGAAAACATCATTTTGAGTATCAAATAAATAATGCGTTCTTTGAAATCTTTGATTATAATGAATATGAAAATTCAGACATCAAAGTAAATGTAGTTTTAGAGAAGAAAAGCACCATGCTCGAATTGAGTTTTAGTCACAAAGGAATAATTAACGTTCCGTGTGATATGACAGGTGAGGATTTTGATTTACCAATAAAAGGTAAAATGAAAGTAATCGTTCGTTTTGGTGAAGAATTTAATAATGATAATGAGGAATTACTAATTCTCCCCTTTGGTGAGTTTGAGATAAACGTTTCACAGTATATATATGAAATGATTGTACTTTCAGTACCTCTAAGACGCGTACATCCAGGAGTTCAAGACGGAAGTTTAAAGACTAAAGCGCTTGATAAACTGAATGAATTAGCAGTGACGGAGCTAAAACAACAAGATAATAAAGATAAGAAAGAAGAAAATATTGACCCACGTTGGGACAAATTAAAGCAACTATTAACGGATAAATAATATAGTAAAATGGCACATCCTAAAAGAAAAATCTCGAAAACAAGAAGAGATAAAAGAAGAACTCATTACAAAGCTACTGTAGCTCAAATCGCTACTTGTCCTATTACAGGTGAAGCGCATTTATACCACAGAGCTTACTGGCATGAAGGTAAAATGTATTACAGAGGGCAAGTTGTTATAGATAAATCTGTAGCTGTTGCTTAATACGTTTTCGTAAATAATATTCGAACTCTCACATCGTGAGAGTTTTTTTGTTGTTTATAATTTGCGTCAAATTAAGAAGTTCTAAAACAAAGGGTGTGGATTTTTTTTTGTAATTTTCACCTCTTCTAAACGTTTTGTCAAATAGCACATTTGTCAAAAAATATTTGAATACAATGAATACAATTACAGCCGCAATTACAGCTGTTGGTGGTTATGTTCCTGACTTTGTGCTTTCTAACAAAGTGCTCGAAACGATGGTAGATACCAACGACGAATGGATTACAACCCGAACAGGAATTAAAGAAAGAAGAATCCTTAAGGATGAAGATAAAGGTACGTCTTACCTAGCAATACAAGCAGCACAAGATTTGTTAGCAAAATCAAATGTTGATCCTTTAGATATTGATATGGTGATCATGGCAACTGCAACGCCAGATATGCCAGTAGCATCAACGGGAGTTTTTGTAGCAACAGCAATTGGTGCAACTAATGCTTTTGCATATGACTTACAAGCAGCTTGTTCTAGTTTTTTGTACGGAATGTCAACTGCAGCAGCGTATATTCAGTCCGGTAGGTATAAAAAAGTACTTTTAATTGGTGCTGATAAAATGTCTTCTATAGTTGATTATACGGATCGTTCAACTTGTATCATCTTTGGTGATGGGGCAGGAGCAGTATTGTTTGAGCCTAATTACGAAGGTCTAGGTCTACAAGACGAATACTTGAGAAGTGATGGCGTAGGTCGCGACTTTTTAAAAATTGATGCAGGGGGTTCATTAAATCCAGCCTCGATTGAAACAATTACCCAAAAAAGACATAATATCATTCAAGATGGTAAAACAGTATTTAAATATGCTGTAACCAATATGGCAGATGCTAGTGATTTGATTCTGAAAAGAAACAACCTAACCAATGAAGATGTTGATTGGTTGGTACCACATCAAGCCAAAAGAAGAATTATTGATGCTACTGCAAGCAGAATGAATCTAGAAGAATCCAAAGTTTTAATGAATATAGAAAAGTATGGCAATACCACATCTGCCACGCTTCCATTAGTGCTTAATGATTTTGAACATTTACTAAAAAAAGGCGATAGTGTTATATTTGCCGCATTTGGTGGTGGATTTACATGGGGTTCTATTTATTTAAAATGGGCATACGACAAAAAATAAATTTAAACTAAAAACAAATAATTATGGATTTAAAAGAAATTCAAAACCTAATCAAATTTGTAGCAAATTCGGGAGTTGCAGAAGTTAAATTAGAAATGGATGATGTAAAAATTACCATTAGAACTACTTTAGAAGGCAATGTTACTGAAACTACTTACGTACAGCAAATGCCGAGTCATAATCCAATGCAACAAGCAATAGCTCCGCAAGCAGCTGCGCCTGTAGCAGCAGTTGTTGAAGCTCCTGTAGCGGAAGAATCTAAATATATTACTATAAAATCTCCAATTATTGGAACTTTCTATAGAAAACCATCTCCAGACAAACCTATGTTTGTAGAAGTTGGTAACACTATTGCAAAAGGAGATGTTTTATGTGTAATTGAAGCAATGAAATTATTCAACGAAATTGAATCTGAAATTTCAGGTAAAATCGTGAAAATATTAGTTGATGACATGTCACCAGTAGAATTTGACCAACCTTTATTTTTAGTTGATCCATCTTAATTAATTTTTAAATTATAGGTTTCAAAAAAAGATAACTTTTATTGAAATAATTTAAAATTTAAAACTCATAATTTAAATTTACTACAAGATGTTTAAAAAAATATTAATTGCAAACAGAGGAGAGATTGCACTACGTGTGATTAGAACTTGCAAGGAAATGGGAATAAAAACAGTTGCTGTTTATTCTACTGCCGATGCAGAAAGTCTTCACGTAAAGTTTGCTGATGAAGCAGTTTGCATTGGACCAGCGCCAAGTAATTTATCGTATTTAAAAATGTCGAATATAATTGCTGCTGCTGAGATTACAAATGCAGATGCAATTCATCCAGGATATGGTTTCCTTTCTGAAAATTCTAAATTTTCTAAAATTTGTCAAGAACACGGTATCAAATTTATTGGTGCTTCACCTGAAATGATTGATAGAATGGGAGATAAAGCTTCGGCTAAATCTACCATGATCGAAGCAGGCGTGCCTTGTGTTCCAGGATCAGTTGGGATTTTAGAGTCTTACGAACAAGCATTAAAATTGTCAAGAGAGTTTGGTTTTCCAGTGATGCTAAAAGCAACTGCTGGAGGTGGTGGAAAAGGAATGCGTGCCGTTTGGAAAGAAGAAGATTTATTAAAAGCTTGGGAAGGAGCTCGTCAAGAGTCTGCTGCCGCTTTTGGTAATGACGGAATGTATCTTGAAAAATTAATCGAAGAGCCACGCCATATCGAAATCCAAGTAATTGGAGATTCATACGGAAAAGCATGTCACCTATCTGAAAGAGACTGTTCTGTACAAAGGCGTCACCAAAAATTAACTGAGGAAACTCCATCGCCATTCATGACTGATGAATTGCGATTAGAAATGGGTGACGCTGCTGTTAAAGCTGCTGAATACATTAAGTATGAAGGAGCTGGTACGGTTGAATTCTTGGTTGATAAGCACCGTAACTTCTACTTCATGGAAATGAATACACGTATTCAGGTAGAGCACCCTATTACGGAGCAAGTAATTGATTATGATTTAATTAGAGAACAGATATTAGTTGCTGCAGGTGTGCCAATTTCGGGTAAAAACTATTTACCACAATTGCACGCTATCGAATGTCGTATCAATGCTGAAGATCCATATAATGATTTTAGACCTTCACCAGGAAAAATCACGACACTTCATATGCCAGGAGGACACGGTGTTCGTTTAGATACGCATGTGTATTCAGGATATACGATTCCACCTAATTACGATTCTATGATTGCTAAATTAATCACAACTGCACAAACAAGAGCAGAGGCGATTAGCAAAATGAGAAGAGCTTTAGATGAATTCGTAATCGAAGGTATCAAAACTACAATTCCATTTCATAGACAGTTAATGGATGATCCTCGTTATATTGCGGGAGATTATACTACTGCTTTTATGGATACTTTTAAAATGGATGAAATCTAAAATAGTATTTTATTTATCAAATAAAAAAAACTCGCTGCGAAGCGAGTTTTTTTGTTTTAAGTAGGTAATTATAAGGTTTCTTTAAGCCATTTAAAGAATTCTTTTTGCCAAACTTGTGCATTTTGAGGTTTTAAAACCCAGTGGTTTTCCTCTGGAAAATAAACGAAACGACTTTTAATCCCTCGTAACTGTGCAGCCTGAAAAGCTTCTTGTCCTTGTCCTATTGGTACTCGGAAATCTTTTCCACCTTGAAAAATCAGGATTGGAGCATTCCATTTTTCTATCAAAGTAGCAGGATTAAATGTAGTGTAGGTTTTTTGAGCAGCGGCATTGTCTTTTTCCCAATACGCTCCACCAAAATCCCAGTTGGCAAAGAAAACTTCCTCAGTAGTACCAAACATACTTTGGGTATTAAAAACGCCATCGTGGGCAATGAATGTCTTGAAACGATTGTTGTGAATACCTGCTAAGTAAAACGCAGAATAACCACCATAACTAGCACCTACACATCCTAAACGATTTTTGTCAACATAACTTTCTTTAGAAACATCATCAATGGCCGAAAGGTAATCATCCATCACTTGTCCGCCCCAATCTTTACTTATTTTTTCATTCCATTCTACTCCATGTCCGGGCATTCCGCGGCGGTTAGGTGCAACAACGATGTAGCCATTAGCAGCCATCAATTGAAAATTCCATCGGAAAGAATAAAACTGTGTCAATGCACTTTGAGGTCCTCCTTGGCAATATAACAAGGTTGGATATTTTTTTGATGCATCAAAATTAGGAGGTAAAATTACCCAAACCAGCATTTTTTTTCCGTCAGTTGTCTTTACATATCGCTTTTCGGTTTTGCTCAACGCTAAGGTATCGTACACCGCGGAATTTACATTCGTTAATTGTTTCCAACTTTTCTTCTTTAAGTCATAAGAGAAAATTTCAGCCGCATGATTCATATCGCCTCGCGTTACAATCATACTTGTGCCAACTAAAGCTACAATTTCATTCACATCAAAATCACCGTTTGTGATTTGGTTGACACGGATAGCAATTTTAGTGTTTGCAGGAAAGTTTACTTCAAATACTTGTTTAGTTCCATCTACAGCGGCTATAAAATAGATTTTTTTTCCATCAGCACTCCATTTAAAACTATCTGCAGTTCCGTCCCAATTTGCTGTAAGGTTCATTTTAGCTCCATTGTAATCAACAATAATGTCGTTTTTATCAGCTTCGTAACCATCACGCTGCATTTGTAAATACGTAAGGTTACCCATTGGTGAAAACTGAGGTGCTACATCGTAACCTAAATTTTCCTCCGTTTTGTTAACTGTTTTTCCCGTAGCAAGATCGTATTGGTAGATATTAGTGTTAGTAGAAATGGCGTATTGCGTACCCGCTTTTTTCTTAGCAACATAAAAGATGCTTTTGCTGTCAGGCGACCAAATGTAATCTTCATCTCCTCCAAAAGGCTTTTGTGGGCTATCAAATGGTTCTCCTTTTAGAAGGTCAATCCCAATGGCGTTGTCTTTGTTTTCTTTGTAAAAAACATGGTTAAACTTTCCTTCGTTCCAACTGTCCCAATGACGGTAATCCAAACCATCATAAATTTGAACATCTGATTTATCAAGATTTGGATAAAAATCTTTTCCATGAACGTTAGCCAATTTTACCTCTTCATTATAAACGAGGTATTTCCCATCGGGCGAGATATTTTTATCAGCAAGTAGTGTTTTGTAGTTTGTTATCTCAACTGGATTTCCTCCCGTAACAGGAATTGTATATGTTTTAGAAATGGACTTGTTTTCCTCGATAGAAGGTGTGCTTACTTTGTAAACGATATTTTTGTTATCAGTAGAAATTCCTAAAACGGAAACCCGACCTAGTTTCCAAAGCATTTCGGGGGTCATTACATTTTGACCAATGGCGCTTAAACTCATCATTGTTAGGGTTGTAAAAAGTATTTTTTTCATATTAAATTAAATTATTTTTGGTTCTTAAAAGTACAATTTTATTGCAAATTAGGAACATGGATTCTGTTAACTCTTTTAAAATGTTTGGTCAGATAAAAGAAAACAATGGGGCTTTTTATTACTTAAAATAGTAATTTTATAAAAAAAACAAGGATGCAGCTTAGTTATTGGGAATTAAAAAACTGGTTTTCGAATGTTGATTATACTATTGTAGGGAGTGGAATCGTGGGTTTACACGCTGCTTTGCGCTTGCGTGAAAGATTCCCTGATAGTAAAATCCTAGTTCTTGAAAAAGGAATGTTACCTCATGGCGCAAGCACTAAAAATGCAGGTTTTGCCTGTTTTGGCAGTATTTCAGAAATTATTGATGACTTAAATTCGCATTCTGAGGAAGAGGTGGTGCAACTGATTGAAAAACGCTGGCGCGGGTTGCAACTGTTACGAAAAAGGTTGGGAGATGCAGTTATTGATTTTAAGCCATATGGTGGTTATGAAGTTTTCCTAAACGAAGAGGAGTCTACTTATTCCAGTTGTATCAATAAACTGCCTTTTATTAATGAAATGTTACGATCACAATTTAAAGCAGATGTTTTTGTGAAGCAGGTGGATCGTTTTGGTTTTCAAGGCACCAAGGAGTATTTAATTTACAATCCTTTTGAGGGACAAATTGATACTGGGAACATGATGCAAGCCTTGCTGAAAAATGCCTATGCTGAGAATATTTTAATACTAAACCAACAAACGGTCAGTGGTTATGAGGAAATGGGTGATTTTGTTCAAGTAGCTTTGGGTGATTTTACTTTTAAGTCTAAGAAACTCTTGTTCGCCACGAATGGTTTTGCAAATGAATTAACTGCCGGTGCGGTAAAGCCTGCTAGAGCGCAAGTCGTAATAACGGAGCCGATAGCAAATCTCGATCTTAAAGGAACTTTTCATTTAGATTGTGGTTACTATTATTTCAGAAATATTGGCGATAGAATTTTATTAGGTGGTGGGAGAAATCTTGATTTTGAAACGGAAACTACGACCGAATTTGCCCAGACAGAAATTATCCAAAATAAATTGGAACAATTATTAAAAGAAGTAATTTTGCCCAACCACGATTTTAAAATTGCGCACCGTTGGAGCGGAATCATGGGCGTTGGAAATAGCAAGCAACCTATAGTTTCTCAATTATCAAATCACGTTTATTGTGGCGTACGATTGGGAGGTATGGGAGTGGCGATAGGAAGTGTAATAGGAACAGAATTAGCAGATCTAATATAATGGCAACAAAAATAACAGCAAAGAAACCGACAAGAAAACCTAATAAAAAAGACGAAGCTAGCTTTACTTCTAAAGCATCTCGAATCATTGGTAAACTACTTCTGTGGTTTTTTGGTGTTTCTATATTTTTAGTGGTACTTTTTAAATTTGTTCCCGTACCGTTTACGCCTTTAATGGCGATACGAGCAATAGAAAACAAAACTTCGGGCAAAGACGCTATTTTAAGTCACGATTGGGAACCGCTTGAAAATATATCTATTAATCTTCAAAAAGCGGTTATTGCTAGCGAAGACGGCTCTTTTATAGAGCATAGTGGTTTTGATTTTAATGCAATGCAAAAAGCCTATAAAAACAATGAACGTGGTCGCAGGATAAAAGGCGGAAGCACCATTTCGCAGCAAACAGCTAAGAATGTATTTCTTTGGCAAGGCCGTAGCTATATACGAAAAGGATTGGAAGCGTATTTTACGGTTCTGATCGAACTTATTTGGGGAAAAGAACGTATTATGGAGGTGTATTTAAATAGTATCGAAATGGGGAATGGGGTTTATGGAGCCCAAGCAGCATCTCAATACTGGTATCGCAAAGACGCCGCAAATCTTACTCCCATTCAAGCAGCAGGGATCGCAGCGATACTTCCTAATCCACGAAAATTTACTGCAACGAGTTCATCTTCGTACATCAATAGACGCAAAACTAAGATTATGAAAGTCATGCGAACAGTGGGTAAAATCAAATATTAAATGGGTTTTAAAAAAATTGCCTGTGCTTTTTTCCTTTGCTTTATTATACAATCTTGGGGTCAAAATCGCGAGTCCGAAATAGGATTACTCACCGATAACGATTTGTATACTTCCTCTCGAAATGATATGTATTATACTAATGGTCTGGAATTGTTTTATCGTTTCAAGACTAAGAATAATACCGAATCAATTGCTAAGGAAATAACAGAATTCAAAATAGGCCAGTATATCTATACTCCTAGGTTTATTGATTCACCTAATAAGGCTCTCGTTGATCGTCCTTACGCAGGCTATCTTTTTGGGGAATTTGGCAAAAGTTTTTTTTACAAAAATGAAAATGTAGCAAAGGTTAGCTTTCAGCTGGGTTATGTAGGTCCAAATGCTTTTGGCGAACAAGTTCAAAAAAACCTACATAGATTAATAGGATACAAAGAAGTCCTTGGCTGGGAAAATCAAATAAAAAATGCCTTGGCGATACAAGCTCGCTTTGCTTTTTCTAAAAAAATGTTTCCTGCTAATCCTAGTAGCAAAATAGATTTACATTGGCGTTCGGAATTAAATGTAGGTACTGTTTTAACCGGAGCATCTACAGGACTTTTAAGCCGAATCGCAATTAAAAAATTGATTCCTGTGAACGATTCTAATCTATACAATGGAGCAATTGGAAGCAATGCCACTGAATTTTATTTTTATATAGCACCAAGTATTAATTATCAGTTATATGACGCCACGATTCAAGGAAGTAGGTTTAGCAATGCCAGTCCCATTACTTTTAGTTTAGTTCCATTTCGTTTCAATGGTGAAGCGGGATTTAAATACCGCAAAAACAATCTCAATTTATCGTACGTTTTTAATTACCGCGGTAAAGAATTGTACAGTAAGACGATTTCGGGTTATTTTTATGGATCAATTGGAGTTTCGTATCTGTTGAAATAAAGTGATAAAATAAAAAAAACCAAGCCTTATGACTTGGTTTCGTGGAGAATACCAGATTCGAACCAGTCACCCTCCCGAACGCTTTCGGGACACTCTAGTTAATTGAGTTCAGGGATATTAAAAATTCGATATATTTTCTACTTTTCTTTTTTTTGATTTCAATTTCTCTTTGTATAGCTAAGGACCTAGAATCAAAAGTTTCAAAATATACAAGTATCCAATCTTTGGCGGCTTTAGTATATTTACTTCTACTATTTAAATGATCATTTAGCCTGTTTTCAATGCTTTCACACGAACCAGTGTAGTATTTGTCTAAAGTTTTAGAAAAAATAATATAAGTGT
>NZ_JAQWTM010000298.1 GCF_029242675.1 Flavobacterium sp. | reverse complement strand
CTGACCCTAAAATGCCCTACTTTAAGGGTGATGGTGATGATGATCATTTGACCGTAGAGAATGGGGAAATAAAGGTTGTAACTAATAATGGTATGGAAGGTACTGTTATCGCAACTATGAAGGCTACTAACAAAATAAATTTTTCTTTTGGTGTTAGAGACAAAAATAATATTAACAACCGCTGGGCTTCACATGTAAGTTGGAGTAACGATCAGTTGTACTTTGATCCAGGAGTATGTTGTAATGGACCTGCAAGATCTATTGATAATAAAGCTAATCTTGATAAGTGGGATACCTACTCTTTCATAAGAGCAGCAAATACATCTACCATTAGATCCTCACTTTTTCAAAAGACGACAAGTTTTACTGGGCAATGTATAATAGCTAATAGCCTCTTTGCAATTGGCTTTGCAACCGGTGCTTTCTCAACCGAATATGCTACAACAGGTTTCAATGAATTTATAATGTATAAAACAGATATTGTATTGTCACAAGTCCAGGAAATAGAGGCAGATGCCAAAACTTTTTGGGGTATTATTAAACCGTAATATGAAAAGCTCATAAATTTACTTGTCTTACTTAACGCCTTATTTTGTATACATCATCATGTGGCATTCTACGATGCAGGAAATTTACAAATGCATGGTACTGCACATGTTGGTTTCCATACTAATGATATCAAAGACGGGGTTTTTAATAACAACAGCGGTAGCGTAGGTTTATACAACCAAGATCAAAGGATTACAGTTTTAGGAAACAACAAAACGATTTTTTCAGATCCTACTGTCGATTTTTTCAGATAATAGATTGAATGTTAAGCTCAAGCTAGGATTACCAGACAGAACGCATTTTTATGTTTTAGATTTTCACGATTTAGGGATTTCTTGGCAAGGTTGGGTATATGTAAAACGTTGACAAGGACTAGATCGACATTTATTTTAGATAGCATGATTTCATGCCAATTATTCTCTTCAAAGCAGATTTAAAGATTTTAAAAAAGGTACCAAGCTACTAGTAGTTAATAATGTAGATACCGATTTGATCGAAAAAAAAATTGCGAATGTCAATGATATTAAGTTTGACAGTTTTACAACGCCATCTACATTAAATATTTTTCATGGTATCGATTGGATCAGTCTTGAACATAAGGGAACGTTAGGATTTGTGTTTTTTGCAGGGGCTGATGATATTCCTATTGTGGACAATAATTAATTATTTTGGGATAAAACTCATAATAAGTTGGGGGTGGGAAAAGAAGCGCTTGATAATAAGTTCAAATTACTAAAGCAGTTCGTTTTGCAGGCGTTTTAGATTTAGATTTTTTCAAAATATGAATGCCGCTGTTTATATAGAACATTTCCTTGAATCCCTTATAGTATCCCTATTCACAGCCTTTTGCCCAAAAGTAAATTTATTTTTAACGATTAGTAGTACAAAATAAACGTTAAAATAATTTGGTAGTACCTATGATATTTTATAAATTGAAACAATTTAAAAATAATTAAGCGTTGGTTATCAGTAAATTAAGCTTAATTAAAGACAGTTGTTTTACCAATTTATTAATATTAAATTTTACTATGGTAAATAAAAGGATAACAATTTTTCTCTCATTTGTAACCGCTTTATTATTCCTCGAATGTGCACTAGCACAAAAAGTGACTGCTATAAACCACAAAGGCACAAAAGTTAGTATTATTAATAATACTGTAACTACCTCAGATACCATACTCGAGAGTCCCAACGAAAATGATATATGGTTTGATACTACATTTGACCCTCAAGTGGTCAAAATTTTTGATGGCACTAACTGGATTAATATAGCACACAGAGGAACGCCAGGATCTCTGTTTTATGCAGATGAAAACGGCGATCCTTCCGAAAATAATGATAGACTTTTTTGGGATAGCGATAAAGATCGATTGGGTGTAGGGACAAATGCGCCAACACATAGACTTGAAGTCGAAGGAACGATGGCGGCGGAAGGTATCGTTAATAGTAATGGATCGATTGGTCGACCATCCTATCGTTTTAAGAATGATATAGATACTGGAATTTCTAGACTTGCCGCTGACGAACTTAGTTTTATTGTTGGCGGTTACGAAGCACTTCGTATCGACGAACCCACAGTGGGAGTCACCAAGGTAATCGTCAACCAAACTTTAGAATTAGAAGGTCCCTTGCTTGATAGTTTAAATTCCCCGGGGACTGTTGGTCAAATTTTATCGTCGACTGCTACAGGTACGACTTGGATTGATCATGCGTCTTTATCAATAAGTCCAGAAGTAGGAAACCAAATCACAACTGCTGCAGATGGTGGAATATATTATGGGGAAAATGTGCATACAGGTTATTTTATAATTACACCTCCAACAACTATAGCTGCAGGGACTTCAAACACTCTAGCGGTAGACGGCCTTCCATTTGAGCCTTCTCAAGTCACATTTAGTGCCAACGCTAATATTGAGGGGGTCGATATTAATAATAATGAAAGTGGCAGTAGCGATTTAGATAATTCTTTCGGTTCAAGTGAGGGTTTTGCACGTAAGGATGCGACAAGTACCGTTCAGTATTTTTCCTATGTAGGCGGTTCTGATGGAATAGGAATAAGAAACACCTCTAGATACAGTTTGATAAATCACTGTCTGGGTTTGCGATATAGCGATCAAGACGGTAATGATTTAGGAAGAATTACTGTCAAGTTAGAAAGTTTTGATTCAGATGGATTTACTTTGAATGCGGTGTACGCACAAGGAACTGTTGGTGATGAAGCTAATAAAAACGAGATATTCAATGAAAATTTATTAGTTATCTACACTGCTTATAAGTAGAGAAGGGGGTATTTCATGCAAAATTAAAATATTTAACTCTATTTCTTTTCGAAAAAAAAACTACTTTTTCACTGCCATAAAATTCCGTTATTGCAAGTATTTTAAAACTATCTTTGCGCTCTTAAAAATAGAGCAATTAAAATTTCAGAAGATGGGCAATGAAGTGGGAATAAATGAATCAGTAATATCATTCGAAGAAATAAATCGTTGTATTGCTGTGTTAACGCAACTGAATGCAGATACAGAGCTAATTTTTGATATTCCTAAAGAACAACGCACTGCTTTATTTATTGCTGCATTCCAATTGTCAAGGCCTGATCGCGATGAATTAGCCCGCCGTAAAAAAGATGGAAAGGCGATTGCCAAGCGTAAGAAAGAAAAGCAAGATCGAACAGCTCGTAAAGAAACTGGAATTCGATATGCTCGTGAGGCGGCCGTTTTTGAAGCGCCTAAATTACTCTTGGCAACTGATTTACAAAGCAAAGAGCAGTTAGAATTAAAAGTCCCTCGTAATTGCTACGTTTGTAAAACGCCATTTACCATAATGCATCATTTTTATGATAGTATGTGTTGCGAATGCGGTGATTTAAATTACGCAAAACGTTTTCAAACAG
>NZ_JAQWTM010000290.1 GCF_029242675.1 Flavobacterium sp. | reverse complement strand
GCCTTCCTTTTTACAATGTGAGTTGGTTCTCTCATAAATTACCTCTTAATCTTTTAAGTGAAATACATCAGTAAATCTTCGTTACATTTTAATAACAATGAGTAGAAATTAATAAACAACTTTATCTCCTTTTTTTCTTTTGTGGAAACACAAATGACGTTTCTCCATTTTCATTCATAACGATAAAGGCGTCAAATTTCTTTCCAGATTTACTAATCATCCCTTTTAAGAGGCTTGTTTTGCCCTTAGTAATTAGTGCTTCCAAATCTATTAGGTTTAGCTGTATGCCACATATATTTCGAAATTGAACCCAATTGCAATTTTCATCCTTACATTTAACCAACTTATCCCGGATTGCTATTCTCTGAACTTTACACCTTGGACAAATAAATTCAGGTTGATTTTCGACGGCAATAGATAAAGCAAGTATCTCGTGTGTTATAGTTGTTGTATAAACTTCTATTTCTCTTTGAAAATTTGCCATATTCTCTTCGTTGTTTTCTATTTTTTGCAAGACTAGTTCCCACTCGGAAGTCATAGCAGCATTAGCGATCTTCATTTCTTTTACTAACTCGTAAACCTTTAGTCCTTTTTCTGAAGGTACTAATAATTTATTATCACGTTTGACATATTCCCTCTTAAAAAGGGTTTCAATAATAGCTGCTCTAGTGGCAGGCGTACCAATCCCTATTTCTTGCAATACATTACGTTCTTCTTCATTTCCGATCTGATTTCCTGCATTTTGCATTGCGGAAAGTAAACTTGCTTCCGTATAAAGAGCAGGTGGTTTAGTTTTCTTTTCCAATACTCTTGATGCCTTAATCTTGACTTCATCATCGATTTTTAGTTCCGGTAAGTCTTGAATAGGATCTTTTTCTTCATCTGAAAAACTTCCTTTAATAGCTCTCCAACCTGCATCAATAATTTTAATCCCTTTTAGTTCAAAATCATAGTGTATAACTTGGAAGACAACATCAGTTATCTCTTTAATACAAATAGGAGAAACGGCTTCAAGTAAACGGTATGCGATCATTTCATAAATAGCTTTTTCCTTTGCAGATAAAGCGGATGGAACCTTACCGGTAATCAATAAACCATGGTGATCAGTTACTTTTAAATCGTTAACAATTCGTTTATTTAAACGTCCTATTTTCATTTTAGCAACTACTCCTTTAAATTTCTCCATCTCTTCTAATATCCATATAAGCTTAGAAACTTCTACCCACATATCTTCTGGAATATACTTACTCCCGGTACGAGGGTAACTAATGAATTTATTCTCGTATAGGCTTTGAGCGATATTGAGAGTTTCCTCAGCGGATAGATTTAGCTTTATGTTAGCCTCTTTCTGTAATGCTGTAAGATCGAATAGCAATGGTGGCTGTTCATTGACTGTTTTAGTTTCATTGGCAATTACCGTGGCTATCCCATGTCTCTGTAGCGATTTCAAAGCGTCTTCAGCTTGTTTACTACCTTCCCATTTTATTGTGGAAAGACTTTTGAAATCAATAAACTCTTTGCGATGTTCCAATTCAATTTGCCAATATTGCTTGCTAACAAATGACTTGTTTTCTAAAAATCGTTTGCAAATGATTGCTAATGTTGGTGTTTGAACCCTTCCCAGAGAATAAATACCGCTTCCGTTTGCAATAGTTAATGCTTGTGAGGCATTAATTCCTACCAACCAATCTGCACGGCTTCTACCTAGTGCTGCTTGATGTAAACCATCGAAATCCTTTCCTGGTTTCAAGTTATTAAACCCATTTAGAATGGCTTTTTCAGTTAGAGAACTAATCCATAAACGTTCAAAAGGCTTACTACAGTTCAAATACTCGTATATGTAACGGAAAATAAGCTCCCCTTCACGTCCTGCATCTGTGGCAACAATAATACTTTCGCAGTTTTTAAATAGTTGATCAATAACATTCAGTTGTTTTAATGCCCCTAGATCACGAACATAACTTTTATCTTTCTTGACCTTGCGCACTGTTAGCAAGAATGGATTAGGTAATACAGGTAAAGCCTCTCTTTGAAATCCAGTAACACCATAATCTTCTGGCATTGCCAAAGTCACTAAATGTCCAAACGCCCAGGTTACCTGATATCCATTTCCCATCAAGTAACCTTCCTTCTTCTCTTTAGCTCCTAATAAGAGAGCGATCTCTCGAGCAACACTTGGTTTTTCTGCAATTACTACTTTCATTAGATTAAGTCTTTAGAATAGTTACATTTTTCGACCTTTCGATTTAGCTGCTGCTTTTGGCTTATCCTGTTGTTCTTGCTGTTTGGCACTTTCAGGATTATTCTGTTCCCTTTTTAAAGGCTCTTTAATTTTCTTAGTAGCCTCATTGGTTTTACCTTCTGAGTTAACCGCAACCTGTGTTTTACTTTCCTCTTTAGGTAATGCTTTCTCTTGTAATTTATTAGGATTATCAAAAGAAAAACCAGTTTTGGCTGTTTCTTTATCGAATGTAATATAACCTTGGTACTCTTTACCTTTCTTATCAACCAAACCACTTACATAAACTGTTTGACCGTCCTTAAGTTTTTGGTGTTGCAGTTCGTCAAGTTCTTTGCCTCGAAATATTTGTGGAGCTTCTTTCTGTTGACTTTGTGACTGTTTGTTAGTATCTGCTCTATCAAAAAGGAATTCAACGTAACGTTTATCCGCATTGAATTGAACTGATGCATTGAAGGGTTCACCTTTTTTTGACATCATATCTTCGATATACAACGATTTGCCTTCTGTCAAAGTTCGCTTTTGTTGCTCATTTAGTTTTATCCCTTTAATTTCTTCTGGAATTTTAATCTGTTCCGTGCGTAGTGCAATAACTTCTTTGGTCAAACGGTCAATGCTAATAATCGAAGGTATTGTTTCACCCGATTTGGGATTAATCAAATCAACCACTCTACCCATGTTGCCACTTTTGAGCAAGTTTTCTTTATCTTCTTTTGAAAATTCATGTCCGAAGAATTTGTAGTTTAACTGAGGTTCTTTTCGGATGCCATGAATAGAAAGAACTACTTGTCCGTTTTCTTTTTCTTGTAGTGATAGCCCAGCGTCCATTCGAGTGATGGAGGTTCCTAAATCAAGACTTACAGGAACTAGTTCATTGGTCTTATATCCTTTTAACAGCGGCTCTAATAAGTTCATTTTTTCGAGACGTTCCTTACTTAATCCCAGATTAGTCATTGCTTTCCAATCGATTTGTTCTAATTTGAAGCGGTAATCGCCAGCTTCTGGTGTTGATTGTGTTGTTTTCATCTTATTTTTATTTAAAGGTTTATAATCTACTTTTATTTCATGTTGTTCAAATTGCTTCATTCCCATTTTGGTCGGTTTATCAACTTCTTTCTGCATTCTTTTCGCTATTTGTATTGCCTGGTTTTCTGGAACTCTAAAAAAGATAAAATGTGTAGGATCTTTTAATTCCCGGTAAAAGTTGGAGAAAAAATTAGAAAACAAATCACCTTGTTTGTCTACACGCAGGAACTGACTTTCATTTTTTTTATCCGGGACTACTGTTTGTAATTCTTTATCTTTTCCAATTCCATTAACTGCCCTTATTTCCTTTTTATTGGTATCAGATACCAACAAAACATCCGAAAATTGCTCTTTTAATTTTGGATCACTTAAAGATTCTTCTCTCATGTCAATGCTGTTTAAAATTTACTAAATCGAAAATAAATAGTTACGATCAAATTATTCACAAAGTGACTTTAGCTGACAGGTGTTGTCGTTCGTTGGCTTTAAATTTTGTCTAGGAGCATTAAAGCTATCACGTATAAATTGATGAACATCGGATAGTTTATAATAAATTTTTCCACTAATCGTATAATACGGTAGTTTACCCGTTGAACGATAACGCTGAAGTGAGCGGTTACTAATTTTCAACATTTGAAGAAGGTCCTGATTGTCCAGTAATTCTTCTCCATCAATGTTATTTCGTTTTTTTTGGATATCAGTAATGTGTTCGCTTAAAATATCAAAACGATCCATGATCCGTTCCATCCATGCTATAAATTCCATTCTATCTATATTCATAAGGGTATGTTTTAATCAATTAATACTGTTAGACTTGCTATTAGTCAATTATTCACTTCATTTACCAGTATTGAGAATTGTTACTCTTTCAAGCTATAATTTCCACAGTAAAGATGTTGTAGTGACCGTTACAAAATTGCCAAGTATCTCCAAAATATTTTGCCAAGACGTACCAATTGAAGTAGATAATATTTAAATAACTTATGAATATATAAGAGTGACAGATAGTAACGCTTTTTTACTATTTATAGAAAAACAATACTGAATACGAAGACGTTTTGCCAATTGGCGGAGATGGGTAAACATAAAAAAGCAGTACCATTGAATACTGCTTTCGAAACATTAAAATGTATTATATTATAAATCCTTATCCATATAATCCTCAACTGAAGATTTTAGCTGGTCTAAAAATAGCGTTCGATTACCAGCACGATCCTTCATTCGATGAAAAGAATGATGTATATCGCCCAGCTGAATTTGAAATAATACTTGAAGAACCGAGCTAATCTTACGAATTCCTGTTTTACCATGTGAAATGGCTCCAGATACATGAAGGGCATAAATTAACTCTATTAGTGAATTTTTAGATTCTGTCCAGAAAAGATTTTCGGTCGACTCTCCATTTGTAGAAGCAATGTTAGGTCTGTCCACAGGATTTATTTTTATTACTAGATAATTGTACAATAATTCATTGGCAATTATCCGAGAAACTTTATAATCATAATAGGTAGAAAATTGAGTATCAACTTCAAATATAAAACTATTAAGTCCTGTGTTAATATTTATATTTCCTAACTTAAAAAAATCATCATCATGGTCCGTTCTTCCCGAACGATAGTAACGGTAAAATTCAGAATTAAAAATATGTTCCTTATATTCATTTTTCAATTGCTGCAGTTCCACTGAAAAATATTCATAATACATTTTTCCACCATGTACTGGACACGAGGTCTCTATTCTATAAACCTTATTGTAGTAAATAAGCTTTCCAAGTATTTGCGGTTTAATAACCCTAAAGAATTCAATTTCTTCATTTTGATCTTTAAATTTTTTTTCAGTAACATATCTTTTCATATTTGCCAATAGATCCTGCAAAAATATAGTCATGCGGTATGATTCATCTATTACATGTGCCGACTCTAAACTAATTTCTTGTTCTTTTTTCAGGATACTATATAAAGCGTCCTTATATGTAGATTGCATCATAATTAAAATAATATTAAAGAGAAGGCTAATTTTCTCATGTTTCTATTCTTTTATTTACTTCTAAAGCTAAATAGCATCTTATTTCACTGTCTTTAAGTGCTTTAAAATATCATTTTTGGGGATAGTTCATCTTTATAAATTTAATCTTAGGCGGTATTCTGTTGGAGACAGACCGGTATGCTTTTTAAAAAAACTGCTGAAGAATGAAGCACTTGGGAACTGCAATTCCTCTATTATTCTTGCAATAGTTAATTCATTATTTTGAAGAACTATTTTAATTTCTAAAATAAGTGCTTCCTCAATAAATTGCTTTGCAGTTTTAGTGGTAACTACTTTGACTGTCTTTGTGAGGTGCCCAGGTGTTATAAATAATGCATCAGCATAAAATTGTACATGATGTTGCGACCGACAATTAATTTCTAAAACACTAAAAAACTGAAGAACCAGTTTTTCTTTTCCAGTATGCATAACAGGAATATGGTGATAATATTTATTATAAATTCCTGCTAGTTCGTATAACAATAAGTTAAAACTAAACAACAGGCCTTCTCTTTTAAATAGATTTTTATTAGAACTTTTTGCTTTAGAATCCAACAATTTAAATAATTCAATTACACGTAAAAACTCCTTATTTTTCAATGCTAATGCTGGAGGATACTTGGTAATAAAAAATTCAAAATATCCTATATATGGTTTTTTCAGACTATTTTCGAACGTAAACTCGGAAGTAAACGATAGTTGACAAATTTTTAATGGATTGCTTATTGTCAAAATTTCAACAATTGTTCTTTTGGGAATCACTAGGATATCATTCCTGGAAATACTCATTTTTCTGTGATTAATTTCAAAAGAAATAAATCCATCGTTGACTAATAGTATTGAAATACGTTCAAAAATCAGTAGTTGACGAAGCGCACTTTTAAAGTAAATCACTTCAAAAAAAGTCACTTGTAAACCTTCATTAAAATACTTTGCTTTTTTGCTTACCAAAACAATTAAATTTATCGGATTTCAATTTTAATATCTTAAGTAGTATTCGCCTATTTAGGTTCAATATCTTCCTTAGTAGACTTGAAAAGAATGTTGGCCATTAATGAAACTGAAATAAATAGTAAATTTGAAGTACAACCCACAAGAAGTATAAAAGCTAAATTTCGTGTGCTATCACTTTTTATCTTTCCATTTGGAAAGTAGCCCATTATTTCATCGTAGCTCAATAAGTCCACGATGAAATAAAGGCTAACTAGATTGAAAAGGATCAAAAACACACTGAAGAAGTATATTATTTCCTTTTCAATCATAACAAATCTGTACATTACTAGTGTGCTATGAGATTATTTGTTAGAATTCCTGTTACTAATGACCTAGTTACAGCTGTAGAAGAATTTTCTAATGCTCCAACTATTGCACCAGCGCGGTTGCCGACAGAGGAATCCCAATCTTTATCCTTACGCTCTTTTGCAAA
>NZ_JAQWTM010000225.1 GCF_029242675.1 Flavobacterium sp. | reverse complement strand
ATAATCTAGATGACAAATTAAATGAGCAAGGTTTTTTAGAGTTTGAAGGAAAAATTAAAAATATAATTTTAGTATTTATATTTAACTTTATTTGGGTATTTATCGTTGTACAAATAAACAACAAAGAGTTCTCAATTTTCGACTTTTGGTATCCAATAATATTTGCAATTTCCATTTATGGCTGTTATAAAAATTATAGTAAGTTGTTTGCTAATGTCCTAATCTGGATAACAGCATTTACCTTAGTTATGACATTCTTGTCCATTGTTTATACTTTATTTTTATATTTATGAGAAGATTACCCATATATTTCCTAATAGACATTTCAGAATCAATGGTTGGTGAACCTATCCAACAAGTTGAAGAAGGATTGGCTAATATTATTCAAGCTTTAAAAACTGACCCACATGCGCTAGAAACTGTTTTTGTTTCTATTATTGTGTTTGCAGGGCAAGCAAAAACACTTGTCCCTTTACAAGAAATAGTGAGCTTCTATCCTCCTAAATTTCCAATTGGTAGTGGGACTTCATTAAGTAAAGGTTTAGGACACTTAATGCACGAATTAAGAACGAACATAATTAAAACAACCTACGAAGTTAAAGGCGACTGGAAACCTATAGTGTTTTTATTTACGGATGGTGTCCCTACAGACGACAGCAAAGTAGCAATCAATGAATGGAAACAAAATTGGCAAAAAAAAGCTAATTTAATTGCGGTCTCATTTGGTAATAATACAGATGCAAATCTACTCGGAGAATTAACGGATACCGTTTTAGAGTTTAAAAATACAAACGTTCAATCGTATAAAGAATTTTTTAAATGGGTTACAGATTCAATTAAAACAAGTAGTATCAGTGTTGAAAATAATACAACGGGTTTTGAATTAGCAAAATTAGATGGCAAAACGATATCTAAAATTGACTTAACAAAATCAGAACCTAATCGTCAATTTATAGATGATAATTTTGTCGTGCTCAATGGTAAATGTCAAAATACAAAAAGACCCTACTTAATGAAGTACCGTAAAACAATTGCACCGTCAAGTTTTGCAGGTATTGAATTAAGTACTAAAAGTTACAAATTAGTAGGGGCATTTCAAGTTGACAACTCTTACTTTGAATTAGCCGATAGTTCTAATTCCAACAATACAATAAATACAGACGAATTAATTGGCGGTCCAACCTGTCCTTGCTGTAGTAACCAAATTGCATTTGCTATTTGTAGTTGTAATAAAATCCATTGCATTGGGGAAGAAGAGCTAAGTACCTGTCCATGGTGCGATAGTCAGTCATCTTACAGTAGAAGCGATGGCGGTTTTGACGTAAACAGAACTCAAGGATAAATTATGGAAGAAACAAAGCAATACATTAAAGCCTTCTTGTCTCAGAACAAAATAGAAGTGCAACAGAGTAAATTACACTTATTTGATGATTTTATCAAAAATGAAAATAATGTTAATTCAGTAAAAATAATTCAAGAAAATCAACAGTTTATTATGGCAAATTGGAAATTAAAAACAAGAATTGATGACATTATTTTACAATCAGTTTTTTTGCCTAATGGAACTGTAAAAAAAGAGTACGAAGCAAAACTTGATTTTATTAAGTTAGGATGGAATGATATAGTTTACTCTGAAATCAAAGATATAGAAGATTCTGGTCTCAATTTCAATAATGAGGAAGAGCTACTTTTTGGTAATCCTTTAGTAAGTGGTGATTTGAAAATAAAATTTTTATTTAGAGTTGAAGGTGAAGCTGATGATTCGATTTTAAATGAAAAAATAATTAATATAATTATTAATCCAGATCCTAAGTCATTATGGAAAGAAATAGCCAGTGACAAAAATGCTCCTTTTTGGAAAGAAGACAACATAGCTACTTCAGATTCTTTCTTAGATAAAAATATTGTTATTGCATCTAAACGAGGAAGAAGCCATGCCAATGTTGGTTCTTTTAGAGATGATGATTTTTCGTTCAAAAAAATTAATGATACAGGATGGGAGATTATTGCTGTTTCTGATGGGGCTGGATCTGCAAGCTTATCTCGACAGGGTTCTAAAATGGCATGTGAACTCGTTGTTACTTATTTTGAAGAACTTTTTACTAATGAATATCTCAAAGACTTTGATGATATTTTATTAGTGCATCATAATAAGACAGATTTAGAAGCAGGAAAAAAAATAAGTCATTTTGTTTATGATAACCTTTCAAAAGCTTCATGGTTTGTTCATAAAGAACTCGAGAAATTTGCTTTAAAACTTGAAAAACCATTAAAAAATTTACATGCAACTTTCATTTTTGCTTTAGTTAAAAAATATGATTTTGGTTATGCAATTCTAACATTTGGTGTTGGTGATTGTCCAATTGGTCTGCTAAACAACGATTTAACTGAAATTAAATTGATGAATTGGTTAGATGTTGGTGAGTTTGGTGGAGGAACACGTTTTATTACTATGCCAGAAATATTTCAAAGCGATAAATTTTCAACACGATTTGGTTTTAAATTGGTTGAGGACTTCTCTTATTTAATGTTAATGACAGATGGAATCTATGATCCAAAGTTTGTGGTTGAAGCAAATTTAGAGAAAATAGATAAATGGAAGGAGTTTCTTGAAGATTTACAAGGCAAAAACGAAGATAAATGTGCAGTAGAGTTCAATAAAGATAATGAAGGAATCTCAACTCAACTTTCAACTTGGATGGATTTTTGGAATCCAGGGAATCACGATGATAGAACGCTTGCAATAATATATTAGACTATGAAAACAATTACTGTAAAGTCCATTAACGATTCTTCGAAAACATACCAATATATAGATAATGGCGAACCGATGCGTGGTGGTGTCAAGGATGTTTTTTTTAGTCCTGACAAAAAATATGTGGTAGCTATTTTTAGAGATAAATTAGATTTTAATCAAAAAGAGAGACTTCAAAAAATCACCAATCATTATTTGCCACAAATACAAAATAAAGAAGCAGGAGATTATTACTTAAATGAAGTTTTTAGATGGCCGACCGATGTTATTGATTATAATGGGTTAACAGGAGTGATAGTTCCAATTTATAATTCTAAATTTTTCTTCAAGAAAGGATACGAAACTAGCGACTTAATAAAAGGTAAGGAAAAAAATGGAAAATGGTTCGCAGGAGCAAAATTTAGAAATAGGCAGTTTCCGTTAACCGTTGCAAAATCAGAATTAGGAGATTGGTTAAGTTATTTTCAAGTATGTGTTAATCTGACTCGTGGAGTCAAAAAAATGCATGCCATGGGATTAGCTCATTCTGATTTGTCATACAATAATGTACTTATTGATCCTATAGAAAAGTCTGCCTGTATCATAGATTTAGATGGATTAGTTGTCCCTGGAATGTTTGCTGCTGAAGTAATTGGTACAGCCGAATTTATTGCACCTGAAGTTCTTTCTTCAAAACATTTAAACAAATCAGATCCAAATCGAAAATTACCAAATCGACTAACAGATTTACACGCATTACCCGTACTTATTTATATGTTTCTTTTACATAGACACCCATTAAAGGGCGGTAAGGTTCATGATTTAGACACTGAAAAAGATGACTTGTTATCAATGGGTGCGAAAGCAATGTTTATTGAACATCCAAAAGACGCAACCAATAGACCTAAGCTAAATCAGGTTTCAAAATGGGATTTACCTTGGGCAGATGTAAATAAACTTCCTTATTCCGTTACTGGTCCATATTTGAAAACGTTATTTGACAAAGTTTTTATTGATGGACTCCATAATCCAATGCAACGTCCAACTGCCGAAGAGTGGGAAATTGCATTGCTTAAGACAACAGATTTAATGCAGAAATGCCATAATGTATCTTGTGAACAAAAATGGTATGTTTTTGATAATACAAATACGCCTAAATGTCCATTTTGTGGTACCGCTCATCAAGGTACTTTACCCATTTTAGATTTATATTTTCAATTTAAAGAATCTGTATGGAAACCAGAAAATCATAGATTAATGGTTTATAAAGATCAGTATCTTTTTCAGTGGCACGTAAATAGAAATATTACACGAAATGAAAAAATCACTGCTGAACAAAAAGTTCCAGTAGGTTATTTTACATATCATAACAATAAATGGGTCTTAGTAAATCAAAAATTAACATCATTAAAAGACGTAACCGAAGATAGAGAAATCCCAATCGGATCCATGGTAGAATTAACCGATGGAAAAAAACTTCTATTATCAAAAGAAGATGGCGGAAGAGTTGTAGTAATAACAATGGCAAATAAATAATAATAATAAATTAATTAAAAGAAATGGAAAAAAACATTATCGATTTACATCCTGGTCTAATTGTAGGCTTTGCAGTAGTAATTTTCATTATGCTCTTATTGGATCTCGGAATTTTTAATAAAAAAGCCCACGAGGTAACTTCTAAAGAAGCTACAGTCTGGAGTGTCATCTGGATTTCTCTTTCAATGGTTTTTTCAGGTGTTGTATATTGGATTTTTAATCTGGACACAGGTGGACATGAAGTAGCTATAGAGAAATTCACTCAATTTCAAGCTGCCTATTGGATAGAAAAAGCACTTTCTGTAGACAATCTCTTTGTATTTATATTAGTATTCGGATTCTTTAAAGTTCCACGTCACCTCCATCATAAAGTTTTGTTTTGGGGTATCATTGGTGCTTTGATCTTCAGGGCAATATTTATTTTTGCGGGAGTTGGAATTATTAATCAAACATATCTATCGGAATTTATTAAAAATGACAGCAATCCATTCTATTTTACATGGAGTTTTATTGCTCTGGCATCAATTGGTCTAGCATTAAAATACCTAAGAGATGAGAAAGTATTTTTAATATTAGCTATACTTTTTGGATTCTTTCTACTCGCTGGGGTTAACGCCAAATTTTTCATTAATGTTAACCAACTTTCTCTACCTCCCATTAATTTTGTAATGACGGTCTTCGGTTTGTTTTTAGTATACGCTGGTATAAAGTCATGGGGTAGCGGCGACGGTGAAGATGATGAAGATTTTAGTGAAACAGCTGGTGCAAAACTTGTGAAAAAGTTTTATAAAGTTTCCGATAATTACGATGGAGACAAATTCTTTACCATCCAAAATGGTGTCAGAATGGCAACTCCTCTATTGATTGTCGTAGCTGTAATAGAGTTTACAGATGTGCTATTTGCAGTAGATTCAATACCCGCAATTTTTGCAATATCCAAAGACCCTTTCATTCTTTATACCTCTAATATTTTTGCTGTTTTGGGTTTAAGGTCTTTATATTTTTTACTAGCTAACTTTATTCACATGTTCAGCAAATTACCTTACGGTTTAGCAATAATTCTAAGTTTTATTGGTGTCAAAATGCTTATATTGCCTTGGTATCATATTTCTTCTCCGATCTCATTAGGAATTGTAGGTAGTGTTTTATTGATATCAGTATTGGTATCAATTGTTTTTCCAGAACCTACTAAACCATAAATATTAGTACCCTTAAACTTGAGATTTTCGTAAAAATTTGTTTAAGCATCATGAAATGTTACTTACATACTTTCTTACAGTAACATTGTACCAAAATTTATTGAAAATCATTACTTTGAGAATTATCTAAAGTTTCTATTTTAAATCATGATCATAGAGGTTTAAATAGAAACATAGGTTGTGAAATCTTGAATTGGTTTTTAGATAAACCTGAAAATCCAGTCGCATTATAATCTAATTTAAACCCATAAAAAAAGAGGAAACTACCGTTTCCTCTTTTTTTTTATTCTTGACATTCCGTTTTATCAAACTTATATTTTACGTTTTCATAATCGATTGGTTTCCCTTTTACAAAGTATGATGCTCCCATTGTGGTTTGGATTTCGCCATTCCCTAGGATTAGTTGGTCGCCTTTTTTCAAGAAAGCCATTGGGTTTTTA
>NZ_JAQWTM010000213.1 GCF_029242675.1 Flavobacterium sp. | reverse complement strand
TTGTAAAATCCTTTAAAAATTGTTAAAATAGCAATAAAATAAGAATTTTTCATTATTTTTATAGAAAGAGTTTTTCATGAAAAAAATTATAGTTGTTGTGTTTTTATTGGTATGCTGTAGTCCAGTTTCAGCGCAAGATGGTTTTATCTTTAAGCAGCAAAAAAGTAAAATTAAAATCCCATTTAAACTTATCAATAACCTAATTTTTATACCTCTAAAAGTCAATGGTACTGAATTAACTTTTATGCTGGATTCAGGTGTTGAGGAAACGATACTTTTTAGTTTAGAAGAAAAAGATAGTATTAGTTTGTTCAATCCACAAACCATTAGTTTAAGAGGTTTGGGTAGTAGTGACGCTGTTGCTGGTTTAAAATCTACGGGCAATCAACTAGACGTAAAAGGAATGGTTTCTACTAACCACACATTATATGTTATTTTAGATCAGGCTTTTAATTTGTCTTCTCATATAGGAATTCCGGTTAACGGTATCATTGGTTATCCTTTTTTTAAAAGTAATTTATTAGAAATAAATTATGCGAAGAAGGTGCTCGTTTTTCATCAAGAAAGTCCTCAAATTCGGAGAAAATTAGCTAGAAAATTTAAACAATCGACAATTACAGTTGAGGGTAGTAAACCCTATTTAACAGGAAGTGTTACTATAGGTGCTAATTCAATCCCAGTGAAGCTTTTAATAGATACGGGCCACAGTGACGCTTTGTGGTTGTTTGAGAATAAAATTGATGCTATCAAGGTTCCTAATAAGAACTTCGAAGATTATTTAGGTAAAGGATTCAGTGGCGATATTTTTGGTCGGCGAGCGATTATTTCTGAATTTAAAATTAACGATTTTGTATTCAAGAACCCCATTGCAGCATTTCCAGACTCAATTTCCTTACGTCATGTAAAAATGGTTTCTGATAGACTTGGATCTGTAGGAGGTGAAATATTTAAACGATTTTCTATGGTTTTCGATTATGGCAACGGACAACTTTTTTTGAGAAAAAATTCAGATTTCAAAAGCTATTTCAACTACAATAAAAGTGGAATCGAAATAAGAATGGGAGGTATGCAATGGGTTCAAGAAACTATTGCTTTAAAACTAGAAACTAAAGCAAGTAGTTATGCAACAACTTACAATGAGAATTTAATAAATAACTTTAAGTATAATTTTAAGTTGAAACCTATTTACGAGATTGATAATGTTCGTAAAGGTTCTGCTGCTGCTAAGGCCGGATTGTTAGCTGGTGATATTGTAAACGCAATAGATGGAAAAGAGTTGCAAAAATATTCATTGATTGAAGTTAATTCTTTTCTCAAAGCCGAAAAAGAAAAATGGATTACGATTGATTTTACTAGAGAAGGTAAGCCGTTAAAATTTAGAGTACAGCTGATCAATATTTTATAAAAAAAAAGCTTCTTGAATTTAATCAAGAAGCTTTTCATAAAACTATTTTTCACTGTTTATTTAACCACTACCTCGCCTCTTATTTTTAAAGGAATTCTTCCTTCATCGTAATTAATAGCATTAGATTCCACTGTTATCGTTTTACGAATAGGTCCTTCTGTCATATTGTATTTTACTTCAATTTTTGAGGATTTTCCAGGTAAAATAGTGTCGTTTTGCTTTGATAAAATCGTGCAATTGGATGTCGTTTGGACGGAACTAATGATTAAAGGTGCATTTCCAGTGTTTGTGAACACAAATGCTCTTATTCCGTTATCATTTTCCTTGCTTATTGTCCCATAGTCTATAGTATTGTTTTGATCTTTGAAATCAATTTTAGCTCCATTTTGCGCGAAACCAATACTACTTATTAGAAGACCAGCTATTAATGGTATTATTTTTTTCATTTTTATTGAATTTAATCAAAGTAAATATAGAATCTTTTTATTAGAGGACAAATTTTTAATTCTCTTTTTATAGTCTACTTTATTATTTACTTTTGTTCCCAATATGAAATGCAATAATTAGACCAATTATAAAAAGTTTATTTGTTGATTTGTTTATACGTTAAATCCGGATGCAATAATCCGCTTGACTTTTTGACAGCAGCAACAAATTAGCGATGAAATAAATCAAGATAAAAAATGACAATCCCTGCACAATTTGACGCTAAAACTATTGAAGATAAATGGTACGCGTACTGGATGGAAAATAATTATTTTCATTCTGAGCCTGACCATAGAACTCCTTATACCATTGTAATTCCGCCACCTAACGTGACAGGAGTCTTGCACATGGGGCACATGTTAAACAACACTATTCAAGATGTTTTAATTCGTCGTGCTCGTTTAAAAGGGTTCAATGCATGTTGGGTACCAGGTACTGATCACGCATCCATTGCAACAGAAGCCAAGGTGGTTGCCAAATTAAAATCAGAAGGAATCAACAAAGCTGACTTAACTCGTGAAGAGTTTTTAAAGCATGCTTATGATTGGACGGATAAATATGGTGGTGTCATCTTAGAGCAGTTAAAAAAACTTGGAGCATCTTGTGACTGGGAACGTACTAAGTTTACAATGGATCCAGATATGTCTGCATCTGTAATAAAATCTTTTGTTGATTTATACAATAAAGGAATGATTTATCGCGGTTACCGCATGGTAAACTGGGATCCTGAAGCGAAAACTACTTTATCTGACGAAGAAGTAATTTTTGAAGAAAGACAAGGTAAATTATATTTCATTCAATATAAAATTGAAGGAAGCGAAGACTTTTTAACCATTGCAACAACGCGTCCCGAAACCATCTTTGGAGATAGTGCTATTTGTATTAACCCAAATGACGAACGTTTTGCACATTTAAAAGGGAAAAAAGCGATTGTGCCTATTTGTGGTAGAGTAATTCCAATTATCGAAGACGAATATGTTGATATCGAATTTGGAACAGGATGCCTAAAAGTGACTCCTGCTCACGATATGAATGACAAAACGCTAGGAGAGAAGCACAACCTTGAAATTATAGATATCTATAATGAAGATGCTACAATGAATAGCTTTGGTATGCATTACCAAGGTAAAGATCGTTTTGTAGTTCGTGAAGAAGTGGCAGCGGAGTTAGAAACTATTGGTGCTCTAGCAAAAACAGAAACACATTTAAATAAAGTAGGAACTTCAGAAAGAACTAAAGCGGTGATCGAACCTAGATTATCAGATCAATGGTTCTTGAAAATGGAAGATTTAGTAAAACCAGCAATTCAATCTGTATTGGTTGATGGAGATATTAAATTGCATCCTGCTCGTTTTAATAATACATATGCGCACTGGTTAAACAACATACGCGACTGGAATATTTCTCGTCAGTTATGGTGGGGACAACAAATTCCGGCTTATTTCTACGGAGATGGGAAAGAAGATTTTGTAGTTGCTGAGAATATTGAGGATGCTTTGGCTCTCGCCAAAGAAAGAACTGCTAATCCTAAATTAGAAATAGCTGATTTAAAACAAGATGTGGATGCCTTAGATACTTGGTTTTCGTCTTGGCTATGGCCAATGTCGGTTTTTGGTGGTATCATGGATCCAGAAAGCGAAGATTTTAAATACTATTATCCTACGAATGATTTAGTTACGGGTCCGGATATTTTATTTTTCTGGGTTGCGAGAATGATTATTGCAGGATATGAGTATACAGATAAAAAGCCATTTACCAATGTGTATTTGACTGGATTGGTTCGTGATAAGCAAAGACGTAAAATGTCTAAGTCGTTAGGGAATTCACCAGATCCATTAGATTTAATTGAAAAATTTGGTGCCGATGGTGTTCGTGTAGGATTGCTTTTAAGCGCTTCTGCAGGAAATGATATTATGTTTGATGAAGAATTGTGTAACCAAGGTAAAGGGTTTACCAATAAAATATGGAACGCTTTCAAATTAATCAAAGGTTGGGAAGTTTCAGATGCAATACCGCAACCGGAATCTTCTAAGGTAGCAATCGAATGGTATGAAGCGAAGTTGCAACAAACATTAGTTGATATCGAAGACAATTTCGAAAAATACAGAATCTCAGATGCTCTAATGGGCATCTATAAATTAGTGTGGGATGATTTCTGTTCGTGGTTCCTAGAAATGATTAAGCCAGCATACCAGCAGCCGATTGATAGCGTAACTTTTGCGAAAGCGATAGAAATGCTTGAAAGCAACTTGAAATTACTACATCCTTTTATGCCATTTTTAACAGAGGAGATTTGGCAAATACTAGCTCCAAGAACAAAAGAGGAAGCATTAATTGTATCCACTTGGCCAGAAAT
>NZ_JAQWTM010000197.1 GCF_029242675.1 Flavobacterium sp. | reverse complement strand
CTCTTAGAACAAACTAAATAAATTACAAATGGATTTGTATACAAATAAAGTATCCCGAACTAACTAAAAATAGATCAGCTGCATTTATTGCTCTTAAAAAAATTAATTCAAGTACCATAATCTTAATGAAAAAATACTGATAAATAAAGTTATTTCTTACTATCTTTATCTTTTTACTAATTTAATGTAAACCCAACTCTTAATTAACTACAAGCTATGAGCAGCAAACGCATTTTCCTTCTTTTCATTAACACTATGCTTTTTATAAATGGACACAGTCAAACTGCAAAGAAATACGCAGATCAAGGCTACGCAAAAATTGAACTAGAAGAGTATCGTAGCGCAATTTTAGCCTACGATAAAGCAATTGCAATAAATACTAAAAATGCTGAAAATTATGCTTTCAGGGGTTTTTCCAAATTTAAATTAGCCGATTACAAAGGTGCTATAGCCGACTATACCAAGGCGATTACTTTAGACGCAAAAACTACTAATTACTATGCAACTAGAGGTAGCGCAAGAGCAAAACTAAATGATTATAAAGGGGCTTTATCCGATTACAACAGGGTAATTAATTTGGAACCAAAAAATCCATTTGCATACTATATTAGAGGATATACTAGAATGAATTTAAATGATAATACTGCAGCGATTGCCGATTATAGCAAAGCGATACAATTAGATCCTGATTTCAAGGATGCCTACGTGAACAGAGGTAAACTCAAAAACAAAATGAAGGACTATAAAGGTGCTATTGCTGATTACTCTAAAGTAATTGCGATGGATGGTACTGATGCAATGGCCTATTACATGAGAGGAAATGTTAAATCTCGTCTTGGTGACCTAAAAGGTTCCAAAGCTGACCATGCTACCGCTATTAAATTATACCCAAAAATAGAAAACTTGTATAAGCTTACGGATTCCAAGGAGGACTAACTCTTAGTTCTGTCCATCCTAACAATATCTCAACTATTTTTCTTCTAATTGATGAATACAAAATCAAGAATAGCGTCTGTACTCCAAGCTACCCCTTTAGGCTACGAGCTTACGGGAATTCCTGTTTTTGATTTGACGCTATTACAACTACCTCAATATCTTGATTTTCCATTGCCAACCAATCTACGTTTAGGACATTTAGTAGAGAAAATTGTTGCTGAACTCATAAAAAAAGCTAGTAATTATGAGTTGCTATTTGACAATATTCAAATCATTGATGAAAAAAAACAATAGGCGAGCTTGATTTCATTATCCAAGAAAAAAGTACCAATCAAATTTATCATTTAGAACTAGCTTATAAATTTTACCTTTACGATCCAACCATTTCATCCGATGCTCTATTTAATTGGATTGGTCCCAATCGAAATGATTCCTTGCACGAGAAACTAAAAAAACTAAAAACAAAACAGCTTCCTTTGCTATTTGATAAATTTACAAGAGAAACTCTGGAACCACTTTCAACAGCTCACATAAACCAAGTAGTTTGTTTTTTAACAGCATTGTATTTGCCTTTTGATTACGACTTCAAAATAAATGTAGCTTACACAAAAGGAATAAAAGGGTACTACCTCAACTTTGAAACATTTAAAAAGCAGCATTCTAGCGGGAAAAAGTATTACTTACCCAAGAAAACAGAATGGGGAATGGAGCCAAATGAAAATGATAAATGGCAAGAATTTAATACTGTAGAACAATATGTTTCTAAGACTATAGAAGAAAAGCAAGCGCCACTATGCTGGCAAAACCACCACGGATTATACAGTCAATTTTTTATCGTTTGGTGGTAAAACTAAAGAATTAATTCGGTGTTATTCATCGAAAATCCTATTTAATACTATTTTAAATTGAAAAGTATAAAATCAAATAGGGATTAGTACTTTTGTTAAAATTAATTTAGAATGAGAACAATTGCATTACCAGACGAGCTTCCTTTTGAGAGGACTGATTTAACTCAACTATATGATTATCGAAGTTCATTAGAAATCAACAAGCAACAAATTATTCTCAACCAAAATACGTTTAGTTTTTTGATGGACGGTAGTAAAGAAGTTTATTTTGACAACACTGCCCTATCAATCACGAACTCTCATTTTTTATTAATGAAGGCAGGTCATTGTTTGATGACGGAGAAATTATCTGATATTGAAAACTACCGCAGTGTTTTACTCTTTTTTTCGAATGAAACACTATTGAAAATTATTAGAAAAACCGCAATTCAATCTGTAAAACCACCCCAAATTCAATCTGTTTATGGGTTTCAATACGACGAATTTATTCATCAGTTTGTGAGTAGTTTAGTAGTTGTTTCCAAATTAGCTGAAAGTATTCAGTCTAAATTATTAGAAGTAAAGCTAGAAGAAATCATTATCTATCTCACAGAAGTACACGGTCCTGCATTTATATATTCACTTTTATCCAATAGCAAGAATAGTACGCAAAAAATGATTCAAACAGTCGAAAACAATCTTCTAAGTAAATTAACTATTCATGAACTCGCTTTTTTATGTAATATGAGCATATCTACTTTTAAAAGGGAATTTGAGAAATGTTATGGCGAGTCACCTATCAAGTGGTTTCAAAACAAAAGATTAGAGCATGCCCAATACTTGCTCCATAATGAACGAAAAATTTCTACTGAAATTTACCTTGAAGTGGGATATGAAAACCTTTCGAGCTTTATTCAAGCATATAAAGCTAAATATGGTACGACACCAAAACAAGATCGTAAAAACTGAACTTACAGCAATAGTTTTTGAACAAATGCCCCTTCTTTGATTGTTATTTCTAGTCTAATTTTGCTAAAAATTAAATAGCAATAAAATGAAAAAAATTAACTTAGCTGTAGCGATTGCATTCTTGTTCACGACTACAATATTCGCTCAAAAAACATTTACTTTAAGTAGTAAAAGCATTGGTGGTCAAGCCACAAAAATGCAAGAATTTAACGGTTTTGGTTGTTCAGGAGAAAACGCTTCACCACAATTAAGTTGGGCTAATGCACCCGAAGGCACTAAAAGCTTCGCTGTCACCATGTACGATCCTGATGCTCCTACGGGAAGTGGATTTTGGCATTGGGTAGTGTTTGATATTCCGGCTAATGTTAACGAGCTTGTTCAAAACGCCGGAAATGTATCTTTGAAGTTGGCACCAAAAGGAGCGATACAAAGCACTACTGATTACGGGATGAAGGGTTTTGGAGGTCCATGTCCACCGGAAGGTCATGGTTACCATGAATATATTATCACCGTTTTTGCTTTAAAAACCGATACATTAGGATTAACTGATACGATTAACCCAGCAATTGTAGGTTTTAATCTTTGGAATCAAACTATTGCTAAGGCAAGTATTGTAATGTATTACAAGAGATAAAACAGTTGTTTTAAAAAAAAATCGGATTGAAATAATCATTTCAATCCGTTTTTTTTTATTTGTTCTTATTTAAGCTATTTTTAAAATTCTGTTAATCGGTATTCCTACTCCTTTTTTCAAAACAACACTTTCATCAGTTAAAGCCCAAACTGTTGTTTCGACCATTTTTTGAGATAAATCATCTTCAAAGAAGATCTGAATTTTAGAATGTTCTAAATTACCGAGAGCCAACGCGCGTTCCAGTTCATTTTTTCTCTGATTTATCGCACTATCATCTTCTAGAACCTCAGTGTGAGGAAATTTTAAAGTCTCGATTGCTTCCTTTTCTATGGTTTCAAAATGTATCGTCATGGTATTTGTTTTTTTTGTTAAATAATCAATTTAGTTTCGCTTTTTAAAAATTAAAAAAGTTCTTTACTCAAATATACCGAGAAAATTTCTTTGTTAAATCTCTATTACTATTAATTTAACATTGCGACTGTATGGCTTGGCCGCAGTACAATTGTAAGCTAAAAAGAGAAATTAAGCCCTTTATTAATCTGCTAAAGTAAAGAACACTATTCCTCAAAAAAATATTTTTCTATGCCCCCTCATCAATTAAAAAAAATGATTGAAAATAAAAAAACAGCCCTTGATTGGGCTGTTTTGTATTGCAAAGATTTAACTCACCTACAAAGTAGTAAATAGCGCACTATCTAAGGAATCTTTTACGATCACATTTTTAGGACTAACATTTTCATTTGGTCTATCAAATGATAACAAGATAGAACCCATTTTTTGATAGTTGTTCCAAGGTTTTAAAAACTTTGGCTCTGCATCATTAAAATTTTGGTAATAAGCCCACTGCTCTACTAAATGAGATTCTTGACCTACGTATACCCAATATTTGTTCTCTGGCGTTACTCCTACTCCATCAAAAGTCAATTGCAATACATCTGCTGTTTTACCATTAGGCAAATTATCGGTTTTAACGAATGATAACGTTACTCCGGGGTCTTGTAGTTTCCATGGCATAACGAGCCAGTACGCATCATTAATCCACCATTTTTTTCCTTTTTCTAGCAGTGCATTTACTTTCTTTTCATCCATTAGTTGCACGCCACTCTCGTATACCTTTCCTTTCATCGTATTGATATTTACCAATACTACTTGGTTGGCTGAAGGATTCTCTACTCTAACATCTCCGGTCCATTTATCCCAAGAAAGTTTTCTGTTTACAAAATCCCACTGGATAAAATGCGTAGCATTATAGTTCTTCATCCCACCCATTGCGGTCAACATTTCTTGGACAATAGCAGCTGCTTTTTTGTCCTTAGTTTGTGCGAAAATAGCCGTGCTGCTTGCCATAATCACTACAGCCATAACCGCTGCTTTTACTATACTTTTCATATCTTTCTTTTTGATTGATTCTTAGTAACAAAAGTAAGTACTTTTTATAGATTTAAAATTTAAAACTACATTACATCTGCTTATTAGTATATTGGTACAAACTATAAACGCGGTTGATTACAGTAAGTATTTCAATATTTTCTTTAATTTTGACAACCATCTTATTTATCAAAACATCAATATGCAAACAATACTAGGCGCAAACGGAATAATTGGCGAAGAATTAGCTCGAGAACTTCGTAAAAACTACGCTGATAAAATTAAAGTAGTGGGTCGGAATCCTGAAAAAATAAATGCTGATGATCTATTGTTTAAAGCTGACTTACTTGATCCAAGCCAAGTGAACTTAGCATTAAAAGGGAGTTCGATAGCCTACTTGACCGTTGGTCTTGCCTACGACTCGACCGTTTGGCTTCGGGATTGGGTGGTAGTAATGAAAAATGTAATTGAAGCCTGCAAAAACAACAATTGCAAATTGGTCTATTTTGACAATACCTACGCTTACCCTCAAGATGAAAGTATTCAAACCGAGGAGACGTCCATGTCATCCCAAGGAAAGAAAGGTACAGGTAAACGTTTGGCTGCTGAACTACTATTGAACGCTATTGCTAATAAAGAAATTGAGGCGGTAATTTGTCGTGCTCCTGAATTTTATGGTCCTGGAAAAACGAAAGGATTTACCAATGCCATGATTTTCGAAAATTTAAAAAATGGTAAAAATCCAAAAGTGTTTTTAAAAGATGATGTAGTACGGACTTTAATCTACACTCATGATGCCAGTAAAGCCATGGCACTGATAGGAAATACAGCCGATGCTTACGGTCAAACTTGGCATTTACCTTGTGATGACAATCGGTTAACCTACAAACAATTCTTAGCTGAAATTGAAAAACAACTAGATAGGAAAGTCAACTATAGCGTTTTATCTCGTTTTGTACTTAAACTAGCTTCTTACTTCGACAAAAATCTGAGAGAAACACAGGAGCTGCTTCCACGGTATGCTATCGATAACATTTTTGATTCTAGTAAATTTAAAAAGCGATTTCCCGGTTTTAAAACCACCACTTATGCTAATGGTATTCAAGCGATAATTAAAGATTTTAAAATAAAATAATGCTTTTAGACTGCTATACTATTCAACATAAATTAAGAGTAATTACTATTTATTAGGTCCCAAACTAAATCCTTTCGAGGATTAACGAAGACTTCACTTTTAAAACTTTGCGAAATTCACTATTTTTGCACCCTAAACAATATATCATGCCAAATAAAAAATATAAAATTGCCGTTATTCAGTTGAATCTTAATGATATCGCCGAAAACAACTTGAAAAAATGTATTAGTTGGGTTCGTGATGCCGCTAGTCAAGGTGCCGAGGTAATCTCACTTCCAGAATTGTACAGCAGTCATTATTTTTGTCAAAGTGAAGATGTTGATAATTTTGCTTTAGCGGAACCATTATACAGCACTTCATTTATTGCATTTAGCGCTTTGGCTAAAGAATTAGGCGTGGTCATCATTGTTCCTTTCTTCGAAAAAAGAATGGCAGGGATTTACCATAACAGTGCTTACATTATCGATACTGATGGATCGGAAGCTGGATTGTACCGAAAAATGCACATTCCAGATGATCCTTATTTTTATGAAAAATTCTATTTCACACCAGGTGATTTAGGCTTTAAAACAATACCAACTCAAAAAGGAAAAATTGGAACTTTAATTTGCTGGGACCAATGGTATCCTGAAGCTGCTCGTTTGACTGCTTTGAAAGGTGCCGAGGTGTTATTTTACCCAACTGCTATTGGATGGCATCCAGGTGAGAAAGAGCAATACGGCGTGAATCAATACGGTGCATGGATGAACGTTATGAAAGGTCATGCTGTAGCAAATGGTGTTTACGTTGCTGCTGCAAACCGTATAGGACTTGAAAAATACTTACCAGATACAGACGGAATTGAATTTTGGGGTGCTTCATTCATAGCTGGACCACAAGGAGAAATTTTGGCGCAAGCCTCACACGACAAAGAAGAGATATTAATTGCCGAAGTTGACTTGGATTTACAAGAAAATGTGCGTCAAAATTGGCCTTTCTTTAGAGACAGACGTATTGATGCTTTTGGAGATATTACTAAAAGAGCAATTGACTAATGATGATTGAAAATAAAAGAAGGTTTCCTGCTGAATGGGAAAAACAACAAGGAATTTTACTTTGCTTTCCGCACAATGGTAACGATTGGCCTGGAAAATATGAAGCTATTCAATGGGCTTTTGTTGAATTCATCAAAAAAGTAAGTCAATACGAGATGGTTTTTCTGGTAGTTGCTGACCAAAAGTTACAATACAAAGTAACGGAGATGCTAGAAAGAGCTCGAGTTGATCTTGCAAAAGTTTCGTTTATTATTCAAAAAACAAACAGAAGCTGGATGCGTGATTCAGGACCGATAGTGGTTTATAATGGAACAGCAAGAGAAGCACTCAATTTTAATTTTAATGGCTGGGCCAAATATAAAAACTATCAATTAGACAAGCATATTCCTGCTCGTATAGCTGCAGAATTGAACATGCCAATGACCCAAGTCATGTACAAAGGTAAACCCGTAATTGTCGAGGGTGGCGCTATTGATGTAAACGGCAGAGGAACTTTACTAACATCCGAAGAATGTTTAATGCATCCTACTATTCAAGTTCGAAATGAAGGATTTACTAAAGCAGATTATGAAGCCGTTTTTAAAGAATACCTAGGAATTACCAATGTAATCTGGTTGGGTGATGGAATTGCTGGTGACGATACGCATGGTCATATTGATGATTTATGTCGTTTTATAAATGAAGATACCATTGTTACTATTGTGGAAACAAATCCTGAGGACAGCAACTACGCTCCACTACAGGACAACTTAAAACGATTGCAAAATGCAAAATTAGAAAACGGAAAATCACCCGTTATTGTGGCATTACCAATGCCAAAGCGATTGGATTTTGAAGATTTGCGTTTACCTGCTAGTTATGCCAACTTTTTAATTTTGAATAACTGTGTTTTGATGCCTACATTTAACGATCCTAATGACCGCGTAGCACTTAATATCTTAGCAGCGTGTTTTCCTGATAGAGAAATCATAGGAATCAGTGCTATTGACCTTATATGGGGATTTGGAACCTTACATTGCTTGAGCCAACAAATACCTGCATAAAAACAGCAAATTCATATAAACAAAAAACACCAGCAATGCTGGTGTTTTTTTTATGCTAAAAAAAGAAGTTTTTATTTACTCCATTCAGAGATACTGTCTTTATTCATTTTTACATAATCTTGATTTCCTGCGGCTTCAGATGCCGCTAATGAAAGCTTAGCGGTTTCCAAAGCTCCTTTTTTATCACCTTGTTTTGCTTGAATTAAAGATTTCAAACGCAAGTAATAAAATGGCTTAACCGTACTCATATCAAGGGCTTTATCAATGTACGTTCTTGCTTTGTTTATATCACCATTTGCTTGTAAAAAATACTGAGCTGAACTAAAATAATCCCCTGCCGTTGGACCTGCCAGCACTTTTTCGATACTTGCAATAGTGTTTTTTTGCGTAGGCACTTCAAATTTTATAGCGGCAAATGAGTTTTCCCATGAGATTTCTAAATTAGCAGAGTTGTTGGTTAGTGCTCCAAACCCAATTGTAAAAGTATCTACAGCCTTAGGCAAAGCTTCTTCCTTTACAGTAGTTTTCAATGCAATATTAGCTTCTTTAAATTCTGCTGGATTTCCCCAGTTATCCGTTGTTGTATAAAATATAACTTCCCAACTTTGGATACTTGGAATAGTATACAAGGCATATTTTCCTTTTTTTAATGTTTTCCCGTCGATCATAACGTCATCACTAAAAGAAATAGTAGTGTTTTCGTTAGCACCGGTTCTCCATAATTGTCCAAACGGAACTAAATTTCCAAAAACAGCTCTTCCTCTAGCAGATGGTCTTGAGTAAACAACTTCAACATCTGTCAAACCTACAACTTGGTTAATCACTGCTTTAGGACTCGCTTGTGGGGTTTTTACTTGTGCTTGCAGCGTAAATTGGGTTATAATAACTGCTAAAGCAATAAGAATCTTTTTCATACTATATCTATTTTAATTTATGTTTTTCCAAAATTACAAATTCAGAAATGTTAATTTGTTAATTATTACTTAATTTGGAATCTAATTGACGGACTACTTCAAAATTTAATTCGGTAAAATGATCAATAATAGTATCTGCCGCAGATAAATCTTGCGCTTCCGAATGGATGCTATTATAACCAACACAAAAAATACCGGCGGCTTTAGCAGCTTTAACACCATTTGTACTGTCTTCAATAACAATGCATTTTTCTTTAGGTGCCAAAGATAAACTAGCAGCAAATTCAAAAATTGCAGGATGCGGCTTGGATTGCGGAAAATCTTCGCCGCTCACCTTGTGTGTAAAATAAGGATTTAGTCCAAAGCGATTAAAAACACGATCGATTGTAACTTTCGAAGCAGATGAAGCCAAGATCAACTGTATTCCGTTTTGGTGTAAATCGACAATAAGCTGCCTAACGCCATCCAATAAATCTAAATCCTTTTTAGTGTCAAAGGCATCATTAAATATAGTACGCTTTCGCTTAATCAAGTCTTCTACTTCATGATCTAAACCAAATATTTCTTTTACTTTTTGAAACACATTTCTGGTAGAAAAACCGGTGAAAGAGGTATATAACTCCTCCGAAACTTCAATGTTCAGTTCTTTAAAATGTTGAAAATAGGCATAACGGTGAACCGGTTCGGTGTCAACAATTACACCATCCATATCAAATATTACTGTTTGTATCATAAGTAAGTATGCTTTTTTGAGAACTGAATGCTTTTTTAAAGATAGCTCCTCTTTTACTAATTAAATAGGCTCTTTACTCTTTTTTAAGTAAATATCGAATCACTGTTTCGGCAGCATACAACCCAAATAATCCCGGCATATAACTGTTTGTACCATAAAACGATCGTTTAAAATTAGAGCCATCCGTCATTTTTAAACTGCTTTCGTCTTGTATTTCTGATGAGAAAACCACCTTCAGTTTATCAATTTTGTGTTCTTTAAGTCTTTTACGAATGGTTTTTGCGAGAAAACAATTCTCAGTACTATTAATATCCGCTACTTTTACTTTGGCGGCTTCCATTTTTCCACCCGCTCCCATACTTGAGATGATTTTCACTCTTTTTCGCTTTGCTGCGATGATCAAATTCAGTTTTGGGGTAATGCTGTCAATACAATCCAATACATAATCATAGTCGGCCGTTACGGTCGCTAGCGCACGCTCTGGAGATAAAAACTCTTGTATACGCGTCAGTTTTAATTCGGGATTGATATCCATTAATCGATCACCTACTATGGTTACCTTTGGTTGCCCAACGGTAGAATGTAAAGCGGGTAGTTGCCTATTAATATTGGTAATATCTACCACGTCCCCATCAACTATAGTCATAGTTCCTACTCCTGCTCTTGCCAAAAATTCAGCTGCAAAGGATCCTACGCCTCCAAGGCCTACGACTAATACATTTGCTTTTTGTAATTTATCCAGACCTTCTTTTTTAAATAATAGTTCTGCTCTTTCTGTCCACTCTGCCATTGTACTTTTTTATAGTTTAAAAATTGAAACGATGCGCTTCCCTTTTTCTTATGTTAATTTATTTTTGAATACAGCATTAAAATTCGTCGCAATAATTGCTTGTAATTCTGCTATTGAAATGTTCTTGTATTTTGCTGCCAAAGCATATACTTCTTGAATCGTTTGCTCAGATGTATCGGTTTCTAAAAAAAATCGGTCGTTTGGCACAGCTGTAAATACCGACTCTAATTCGGGATTTCTCATAAGATACTTTCCAAACGACAGGTAAAATCCATTGTTTAGCAGCTGTGTTGCCAACTGTACATTTTTAGAAAAACCGTGAATTACAATGGGAACCGTGCTATTTAATTTGTTTTTAATTTCGATTAGTTCTTGAAAAGCCGCCACGCAATGAATGATGACGGGCTTATTGTACTTTTGGGCCAACATTAGCTGTTGCTCAAAAACCTTTGTTTGCAGGTCTAATGGAATTTCTATTCGCTTATCGAGTCCACATTCGCCTATGGCAAGGCAAGAATCGAGTATTATTTTCTCCTCAATAGTCTTTAAATCACTTGCAATTCTATCGGTTTCAATGTACCATGGATGAATTCCAATTGAATATGCAGTACAAGCACAATCAAACTCCCACGGATATTGATTGACCAGTTCTAAAATGGTCGTTTGGTTTGTAAACTGATGCGTATGTAAATTAAAATAGTCCATGACTAATGAAATTTCTTTACACCTGCTTTAATTTCAATATCTAAATCATTTTCAAGAGGAACCAAAGGACAAGAGTACTTATAATTGTACGCACAATACGGATTGTAGGCAGTATTAAAGTCTACTATAATTGTATTTCCTTCTGGAATTTTTAAATCGATATACCTTCCACCGATGTAGCTCTCTTTTCCTGACGTTAGGTCAGAGAAAGGTAAAAAAAGATCGTCTTTGTACTGCGGTTTTTTAGACAGCTCTATGTCTCGATACACGTTTAGTTTAAGCTTCTTTCCTTCCAAAGTAAACGTTAGCTCTCCATATTTTATATAAGCAGGCGTTCTAGATGTAGATGTTTTCATCTTGAAAGGTTTCTCTTTTTTAGTTCTTGTAAACTGAGCAACGACGAAAGCATTTTCATTAATGGGAAAAAACTCTAAGCTCTTAAATTTAGCCAAATCGGCTGCCATCAATGGGCTTTCCTTGGGGTTGGCGTACTCTGCGTTGATTTTATTTTGGAATTCTTGTACTGCTTTACTATCAAATTTTTCTTGGGCTTGTCCAATCGTAGCGATGCACAAAAGGATTACAGAAAGTATTTTTTTCATGATTTAGATTTTAGCAAAAATAGTTTAAAAGTAACAAAGAGACAAAGTAACCAAGACACAAAGTTTTTTACCTTTGTAACTCATTAGAAATTTCCCCATGCTTAAAAACGCTTTTCGACAATACATCAATAATTTC
>NZ_JAQWTM010000147.1 GCF_029242675.1 Flavobacterium sp. | reverse complement strand
ATCAGGCGGTTGGTTGAATACGGTTAAGGTTGTTCTAGGATTTTTAGAATTGGCATTAGCTTTTAAATTTTTATCCAATGCCGACTTGGTATTACAATTACATTTGCTAGAACGAGAAGTGTTTTTAGCGATTTGGATAGCGATTTTTGGAACATTAGCTTTTTATTTATTCGGAAAAATCACTTTACCTCATGATAGTCCGTTAACGCATATTTCAGTAGGACGATTAATGATGGGATTGTTAGTATTAACCTTTACTGTTTATATGATTCCAGGATTGTGGGGTGCACCCTTAAAATTAATAAGTGCTTTTCCTCCAACAATAGAATATAGCGAAAGCCCAAGAGGACTAGGTGGAGGATCAGTGGCTTCGACCGAAGTTTTGCCCGAGGGTGCCAAGTTGGGTCCGCATGGTATCATGGTTTTTGAAGATTATGATAAAGGATTGGCTTACGCCAAAACGGTTAATAAACCCATTATGATTGATTTTACAGGCTATGCTTGCGTGAATTGTCGAAAAATGGAAAACAATGTATGGTCTGATGAGAACGTTTTACCTATTCTTTCGAATCAAATCGTTTTGATTTCTTTGTATGTCGATGATAAACGTGCTTTACCTAAAGAAGAGCAGTTTGTATCAAAAACAACAGGAGCTGAAATTGAAACAGTAGGGGACAAGTGGACCGACTTTATGATTTCGACTTATAAAACGAATACCCAACCTTTGTATGTTTTAACAGATTTAGAAGGGAACAGTTTAAATACTGCTAAACCTACTATTAGCTACGTTGGAGTAGCTGAGTATGAAAACTGGCTTAAAACAGGTATCGCTAATTTCAAGAAATAAATAGTACCGTTATTTTCCATTAGAGAACTGCATTACTTTTGAAAGTGCATTTGTCACCAATTCTAAAACAAGAAAGTCCTTGAAATTTACTTCAAGGACTTTTTTTATGTGGATTGTTTTGAACTACAAGAATTCTCCGTGTTGAGATATATCTAATCCCATTTCTTCCTTATCTTCTGTAACACGTAGCGGTGTTATTTTGTTTACGATAAAGAACAAGAAGTAAGAAACTGCAAATGCAAAAACAGATACAATTACCAATGCAATTAATTGGTGTGTAAATAAGGTAGTTTCTCCAAAGATTAATCCTTGATCAGTTACACCTGGGTTTACTGCAGAAGATGCAAAAACACCCGTTAACAACATTCCTACCATACCGCCAACACCATGACAAGCAAATACATCTAATGCATCATCGATTTTACCTTTAGGGAATTTACTAACCACAACATTACTAACAATTGCAGCGAAAGCACCAATGAAAATAGCATGAGGAATTGTTACAAATCCTGCTGCTGGTGTAATGGCTACTAATCCGACAACAGCTCCAATACAAGCTCCCATAGCAGAGACTTTATGTCCGAGAATTTTATCATAAAAAATCCATGCCATTCCAGCTGCGGCAGCTGCAACAGTAGTTGTTCCTAATGCTTGTACAGCTAAACCATTTGCTGCTAACGCCGATCCTGCATTAAATCCAAACCATCCAAACCACAATAGTCCAGTTCCAAGTAAAACATAAGTAATACGAGCTGGGTTTGATTTTTGTGTTTTACGTTTTCCTAAAAACATAGCTCCAGCCAAAGCAGCCCAACCTGCGCTCATGTGAACTACAGTTCCTCCTGCAAAATCAAGAACGCCCATTTTAAAGAAAAATCCATCTGCGTGCCAAGTCATATGACAAAGTGGAGTATAGACAAAAAGGATAAAAAGTAACATGAATAGCATATAGGCCCAAAAACGAATTCTTTCAGCAAAAGCACCTGTGATTAATGCGGGTGTGATAATTGCAAATTTGGCTTGAAATAAGGCAAAAAGCATAAACGGTATCGTTCCCCAAGCGGTATTGATATTTACATTTTGAAACATGAAATATTCGGTTGGGTCACCTATGAATCCACCTATTGATGTTCCAAAAGAAAGACTAAATCCTACTACCACCCATAGTAAGGTGACAATGATCATTGCCATAAAACTTTGAAGCATCGTACTGATAACATTTTTTTTACCTACCATTCCACCGTAAAAGAAACCTAGTCCTGGAGTCATAATTAAAACTAAGGCTGTTGCAACAATCATCCAAGCGGTATCACCGGTATCAAAGACCGCTGCTACCTTAGGTGCAGGGTTGATGTTTAAGATAAAACTGGAAAACAGGGTTAGGAGTAACAGTGAGATTAAGGTCACACTTAAAATAATTTTTCTCATTTTGTTTTGGTTTAAGTTTAAACAAATATATTAAATCATTATTTATCCCTTGAAAAAGTATGGGTATGTTGCTTATTTTTATCAATTACGTATTTTGCACCCCTAAATTTTGAGGGTATTGATATTTTGTATAGGCTAAAAATAAATTTTTGTAATTGCGATTCGTGTTTTTGAGCGAATTTAAAGTTTTTTTAAAGTTTTTTAAAGCCATTCTAAAAAAAATCAGACCGTTAACTAGTAGTTATGGGTCTGATTTTTAAAAAGTACTAAGTACCTATGAAAGTTCGTTAACTTAAAATATGTGTGCTTAAAATTTTGTACACCTCGTTTATGTTATTGTCTTTTCCAAATTGCTTTTTAATAGGAACTGTTTCCCCTGTAATCCATATTTTTAATTCGGCATCAAGGTCAACTATTCCACCACTTTCTTTGGAGAATTTCTTGATACTAGTGTAGGGTATTGATTGATAATCTACCTTAGAACCAGTAACGCCCTGTTTTTCGACAAGAATTAATCGCTTATTTGTAAAGATAAACATATCACGAATTACCTTATACGCTTTTTCGATTTGTTCCCCATCGATTAGAATCGGTTTAAATTCTTTAGCTACTTTTTCAATGGTAACTTCTGAGGCATTTCCTAAAATGGCATTAAATATTCCCATGATTATTGGTTGTATTTTTTCTTGTAAATTTCATTTAACTTGGATTGGTGATTATCTAAGTTCAGCAATTTACCTTGAATAAAAGCTTGTATTAACTTATTGGTCCTCATATCAAGTGCATCGCCTTCTGATACAAATAAAGTAGCATCTTTGCCTTCTTCTAACGTTCCGCAAACGCTGTCAATACTTAATAATTTGGCTGTGTTAGAAGTGATTAATTGCAATGCTTGTTCTTTGTCTAAACCGTAAGCTGCACAAGTACCGGCAAGAAAAGGTAGATTTCTAGTGTTCATTCTTTCCATCTCACCACTGTTTTCTAATCCAACAACAATTCCTTTATCGACTAAGATTTTTGCCATTTTGTACGGTAAATTAACATCGTCATCATCGTTTTCAGGCATCTCGTGAACGCGCTGTAATAAAACTCCAACATCGTTCTTTTTTAGCATGTCAGCAACTTTGTAAGCTTCAAAACCGCCAACGATAACTATTTTTTTGATTCCGCTTTCTTTCGCTAAATTTATGGCATCTACTATTTGAAGTTCATTTGTAGCATGGATGAATAAAGTTTGTGTTCCATCAAATAAGCCTTTGGTTGATTCAAAAATTAGATTTCTTTCTTTACCTGGTTCTGCGATATAAGATTTAGCATTGACAAGAAATGCTCTGGTTTCATCTACTTGTTTACTGTAGTTTTTATTAAGGTTTGAAGCTGCAGGTTCAGCCCACCAGCCGTTTCTATTAAAAGAGGAAGGGAAATTCATATGAATTCCATCGTTCTCTTTCATGATTGCATCTTGCCAATTCCAAGAATCCAATTGTACAATTGAAGAAGCTCCAGAAATTCTCCCGCCGCGAGGTGTTATTTGTGCAATTAATATTCCGTTTGGACGCACTGTTTCAATTACCTTTGATTCCGCATTGTAAGCAATAATACTTCTTACATTAGGATTAAAATCGCCTATTTCGCTCTCATCGTCTGAGGATTTAACAGCGTCAATTTCGACTAATCCTAAAGTCGAATTAGGAGCAATAAATCCCGGATAAACATGTTTTCCTGTAGCATCGATTGTTGTATCGTAGGCACCCTGCGCTAATCGTATTTGGGTAGCATCAGCTACGAGCGTTAGTTTTCCATCTTTAAAGCCAATCGCACTATTTTGGATTACTTGTCCATTTCCAAGGTGTGCCGTAGCATTCATAATCAAAATAGATTTTGTTTGCTTATCTGCAGGAGCATGCTGAGCGGTCATGGACAAACTCATTGCTAAAAGTAATATATATCGTTTTTTAAGTATCATATTATATGTTTTTTCAATTATTGAGTCGGCTTATTGTTCCATAGTATCACAGTGGTACTCTACTTTAGTTTTCTTCTTAGGTTCTTGTGTATTCATACCTTTGTTCTTTTCATCAAGCATTTGACCTATGATTAAGTTTCTTTCTTGACTTACAGCAACTCTTTTAGCTTCGTCTTTTTTCGCATCATAATAAACCGTTCCTTCAATAATTGTTTTCTCTGCTTGCGCATAGATTGATAAAGGGTTAGTGCTCCATAAAACGATATCAGCATCTTTTCCTACTTTGATACTTCCTACTTTATCATCAATGCGTAATAATTTAGCTGGATTTAGAGTAACAAATTTCCAAGCTTCTTCTTCTGAAATATTACCATATTTTACAGCTTTTGCTGCTTCTTGATTCAATCGTCTTGACATTTCGGCATCATCTGAGTTGTATGCTACTACAAGTCCAGCATTGTGCATGATTGGACCATTATAAGGAATCGCATCGTTTACTTCAAATTTATAAGCCCACCAATCGGCAAATGTAGATGCTCCTACACCATGTTCTTTCATTTTATCGGCTACTTTGTAACCTTCTAAAATATGTGTAAAAGTGTTTACTTTAAAATTGAATTTATCAGCTACATTCATCAACATCAAAATTTCTGATGCAACATAAGAGTGACAAGAAATAAAACGTTCTTTGTTCAATATTTCCAACAAGGTTTGCATTTCTACATCCACCCTTGGTGCTTTTCCTTTATTTTTCTTAGAGGAAGCATTGTATAATTTCCAAGTTGCTTCGTATTCTCTAGCACGCTGAAAGTAGTCTGTAAAAACTTGTTCAACTCCCATTCTGGTTTGTGGAAAACGAGTAGGGTTATTAGTTCCCCAGTTCGATTGTTTTACATTTTCTCCTAAAGCAAATTTTATAAAACCGGGTGCGTTTTTGTACAGCATTTCGTCAGGAGCAGCTCCCCATTTCCATTTTACGATGGCTGATCTACCACCTATAGGGTTTGCAGATCCATGAAGTAATTGTGAAGTAGTTACTCCTCCTGCTAATTCTCTGTAGATGTTCACATCATCAGAGTTCACAACATCTTGTATCGTTACTTCGGCGCTTGAGTTGTGTCCACCTTCATTCACACCACTTGAAATGGCAATATGAGAGTGTTCGTCAATAATTCCACTAGTAAGGTGTTTTCCTTTTGCGTCTATTACAGTTGCTGATGCGTCACTTAAGTTATTACCAATTGCAGCAATTTTACCATTTTTAACTAACACATCCGTTTCTTTCAAAATTCCGTCTTTCTCATTGGTCCAAACGGTCGCATTTTTGAAAAGTAAGGTCTCTTGGCTTAATTTAGTACTATTTCCAAAAGCGATATTTGGATAGCTAACAGGAACTATCGTATTTAATTTAGTGTCGTTTTTCTTGTCTTTTTCTTTTTCGAAAGGAGCAGTTTTTAAAGCAGACCAAGTTGATTCTCTTCCGTCATAGGTAATTACCTTTCCACTAAGATTAGGCGTGTTCTCGATGTAGGCCGTTAATCTGTTAAAATTAGTTTTTACAGAATCTTTGGATTTCATAATCAAAGACATCCAATTATTAGCAATCGTAAGTTTAGAATTTACCTTAGTCGAATCAATATTTTTAATTTCGGCTTCAGGAGAAGCAATTTCACCTTTAATCAGTAATTTGAAGGTTGTATTATCAACAGTTAAGTCGTAACTACCGCGAATATCTTTCGCTGTCATGTCTTTAATTACGTATTTTGTTCCTTCAACCCAGTTTTCGTAAATAGTAGTTTTTTTGTCAAATACTTCACCCGACGTGATCAAAAAGTTAGCAAGATTACCGTCTTTAAGTGTTCCTATTTGGTTACTTCTTCCAAGTAAAGATGCTGGTACAGTTGTCAAAGCTTCTAATGCTTTCGTTTTGTCAAAACCGTATTGTATCGCCTTTAGAAGATTCGTTCTAAAGTCTTCCATTTTTTTAAGTTTGTCAGTTGTTAGTGCAAAAATAACTCCGTTATCAGCTAAAACTTTCAAGTTGGTTGGAGCTTGGTTCCACAATCTTAGGTCGTTAAAGTCCAATTGACTCGCTAGGTACGGATTGGTAACATCATACGCTTCTGGAAAATTAATTGGAATGATGAAGGATGCATTTGTTTTTTTAATTTCTTCAATTCTTTCGAATTCATTACCGCCACCTTTCAGGATATAGTTTAATCCAAATTCTTTGGCCAATTTAGCTGCTCTTAAACTATTTAATTTGTCTTCAGAAGCAAATATTTGAACTAGTTTT
>NZ_JAQWTM010000140.1 GCF_029242675.1 Flavobacterium sp. | reverse complement strand
AAATTTAGTCCACAGAAAAGAAAAAAAATAGAATTTATTGGCGATTCAATTACGTGTGGAATGGGTAATGATTCGTCGTTATTTCCTTGTGATAAAGGCGAATGGTTTGATCATCACAATGCGTATATGGCATATGGTCCTCAGGTAGCGAGAAGATTAGATGCAGATTTTGTATTGAGTTCTGTTTCAGGAATTGGAATGTATCGAAATTGGAATGATGAACACCAAAAAGAGGCGATAATGCCAGATGTTTATGAAAATTTGTACTTGAACGAAGATAGTTCTAAAAAGTACAATTTTAAGTTTGAACCTGATTTGGTGAGTATTTGTTTAGGAACGAATGACCTTTCTGATGGTGACGGGAAGAAAAAACGTTTGGCTTTTGATGAGAAAAAGTTTGAAACAAATTACATCAATTTTATTAAAACAGTGTATAAACATTATCCAAAAACTAGAATTGTTTTACTAACGAGTCCAATGGTTTCTGGAGCTAGAAATGAAGCTTTTGTTCGTGGTTTAAAAAACGTAATTGCTGCTTTTGATAAAGATAAAAAACATGAAAAAATAGCATTGTTTGAGTTTCAACCAATGACACCAAATGGTTGTGGATTTCACCCAGATATTGCAGACGACACTATAATGGAAAATCAATTAACCCCTTTTTTCAAAACTTTGCTAAATGAAAATTAATATTTTTACATACGTTTTACTCTTATTTCTATCCCAAGTTACTATGGCTAACGTTTCGCTTCCAGCTATTTTTAATGATAATATGGTTTTGCAGCGCAATTCTGAAGTTGTTATTTGGGGTTGGGGAAATCCAAGTGAAGAAATAAAAATTAAACCAAGTTGGGATAATCAAGAATATACCGTAAAAGCCAATAATCAAGCGCGTTGGGAAGTTAAAGTAAAAACAACCAAAGAGGGAGGTCCGTATACAATTTCCATAAAAGGCTATAATGAAGTGGTTTTGAAAAACATTTTATTAGGTGAAGTTTGGCTTTTGTCGGGACAATCGAATATGGAAATGTCGGCGAGTTGGGGAATTAAAAATGGCGATGAAGAAGTTCAGAAAGCGAACTACCCAAACATTCGTTTTTTTACAGTTCCCAAACTTACGGCGGAAACGCCACAAAATAACTTGTTGGGAAATTGGACGGAATGTAGTCCTGAATCAATGAAATATTTTAGTGCTGTTGGTTACTTTTTTGCCAAACAGTTACATACGGATTTGAAAGATGTGCCGATTGGATTAATTTCTTCAAATTGGGGCGGAACTCCGGCCGAAATTTGGATAGCGGAAGATGTTGTAAATAATGATGAAACGCTATCTTCCAATGCAAAAAAACTCAACGAGCAAGAATACGGACCAAGAATGCCAGGGCGAGCTTACAACGCGATGATTTACCCGTTGGAAAAATTTAAGATTGCAGGAGCTCTTTGGTACCAAGGTGAATCGAATGTGGGTTCATCTACTTACGATCAAACACTTTCGGCTTTGATTACTTCTTGGCGTAAAGCTTGGAACGAAGACTTTCCGTTTTATTTTGTACAAATTGCACCTTATAAAACAGGTACAAATAATTACTCGAATGTAACTTTAAGAAATTCGCAACGCAAAGTTTTAAATCAAGTTAAAAATACTGGAATGGTGGTGATAAGCGATGTTTCAGATACGATTGATATTCACCCAAAAGATAAAAAATCGGTTGGAATTCGTTTGGCTAATTTAGCTTTGAAAGAAACATATAAAACGAATTCTAATTTGGTTAACGGACCACTTTATAAGTCGGTTAAAGCAGATAAGAATAAAATTGTTGTTGATTTTGATGCTGCCGAAGGGTTACACTTTTTAGATAGAAAAGATACTCAGTTTGAGATTGCTGGAGCGGATGATGTCTATTTTTCCGCAGAAGCAACTATAAAAAGCAATCAAGTTATTTTAACAAGTAAAAAAGTAAAAGAACCGGTAAAAGTCCGTTTTGCTTGGGGAAATACGATTCAGTCTAACTTGTTTAATAAAGCCAATTTGCCTGCTTCTTGTTTTATTTCGGAGTAAGGATTTACGATTGTTGATGTGTTTTATAACGTTTTTTATCATTTCGAGGAACGAGAAATCACACTAATTGATTGATAAGAAATTTTGAATTTTTTTTGCGGAGTTTCTTAAGGGAATTCTCCTTTGTTGAAATGATACTGTTGCGTTGATTCTATTAAAATAAAAATTTCTTGATTAACGGGAGTTGCGTGAGGGATAGCGGCGGTATCCTTTTGCGAACGAAGTGGTGCAAAAGCCCGACACTTGCCTTTTTTCGGGCAAGGGTCACGCCCCAAATAGTAAACTATTTTATAAAATATGAAAAATAAAGAACTAATTCTGGGAATTTTTTCCCTGTTTACCGTGGGAACTATGAGTGCACAAAAAAAAGATTATTTGGATAAAAATAAACCTACTGAGGAACGTATTGATTTGTTGATGAAACAAATGACTTTGGAAGAAAAAGTAGGTCAAATGAACCAATACAATGGTTTTTGGGATGTTACAGGCCCTGCGCCAAAAGGTGGTTCGGCGGAGTTGAAATACGAACATTTACGCAAAGGTTGGGTAGGCTCAATGCTTACCGTTCGCGGTGTGAAAGAGGTTTGTCGCGTCCTAAAATAGGTTGACTAAAAATTAAACACCTTTAGCAACCAATGGAAACACCCGAAAATCAGCCCGTCCGAAGAAGAAACGGAAAACAAGTAAGTTTTGAATATAAACTTTCTGTAATTCAACAAATCAATAATGGACAAATTTCTTTAAATTTCGCTTCTAAAAAATACAATATTTCTAAAAGCACAATCGAATACTGGATGAAAAAACTAACCAATTACGAGCAAACCACTAAATCTATTAGTAAAGACGATGAAATTCGCTTGCTTAAGAGTAAAATCGAAGATTTAGAAGCTGTTAAAACATTTCAACAAGAAATAATCATTGAATTTGAGTCCGTTACAGGGGAAGAACTTTCAAAAAAGTACTTGCCCGATTGGTTAGCAAACGAAATTCAGAGAAAGAAGAAAAAGCTTTTAAAATAAAATGGATTTACGAATCAATCGGGATTAGTAAACAAGCTTATTATCAAAGAATTAAATCCGATAAAGAAAAAGAAATACGCAATAATACGGTCATTGATTTGGTCTTGGAGATACGTAAGAGAATGCCAGGAACAGGAACAAGAAAACTTGTTGATCACTTAAAAGAAAAGTTTGTTCAACATAACATAAAATTGGGCAGAGATGCGTTGTTTGATTTGCTCAGAGTTAGAGGTTTATTCATAAAGAGAACAAAACGTTTTCACATCACAACTGACTCTAAACACTATTTTTTCAAGTCTCCTAACCTACTGTATAACTTGGCAATAACACACGCCGAACAAGTTTTTGTTGCAGATATAACTTATGTAAAAACCGATGCAGGACATGCTTATTTAGCCTTGGTGACAGATGCCTATTCTCGAAAAATAATGGGTTGGTCATTAGAAGACAATATGCGAGTTGAAATGGTGAAAAACGCACTAAAAATGGCACATAAAAATTGTGTTTTCAAACACAAAAACATCATTCATCATAGCGACAGAGGTATACAATATTGTTGTCCAGATCATAGTGAATTTGCTGAAAACAAAGGTTTTACATTCAGTACAACACAAAAATACGACCCTTATGAAAATGCAATCGCAGAGCGTATCAACGGGATTTTAAAATATGAATTTGGACTAAAAAAAACAATTAAGTCGATTCAAATAGCAAAAGCAATGACTAGAGAAGCTGTAGGAATTTACAATAATGAAAGAACTCATTGGAGTTTAGACTTAAAAACACCACAATCGGTTCATTTACAATACAATAAGCAGAAAAATAAATCTTATAAAAAGAAGAAAAAAGTTGCCGTTTAAACACCAATTTACTACTATTGTAATACTATGTGAGGATGGAAGCGAGCAATGCTGAGGAGCAACTCGAAGAGTGCCAAAACCATAGTCTAAGAAAATGAAGATGGCATTTTCAAAATGCCACTTCTTTTAATCTTCATTTTTTTTGAAGAAAAAACTAAAAAAACCTAACACAAAATTGATAGCCCGATTTTGTCGTTTTTAACCTAATTTTTAACAAAATAATGGTCAACCCAGGCTAGGACAAGACATATCATGGAATCCTAAAAAAAGAAGTGTTCCAAAGGGTTGATTATAGAACTTTTGGAGAAATAGAACAGATATTAAAG
>NZ_JAQWTM010000026.1 GCF_029242675.1 Flavobacterium sp. | reverse complement strand
GGATTTTCATTACTAACAGGTAATTTCAACAAAAAAAGAGGGGTAAATAAAAAAGTAGAAAGTGATGCGCAAAAAAGAAACGACATTGCATTAACACCGCTAGCGATCCCCATGCTCGCAGGACCAGGTTCAATATCCTTGTTAATTGCATTTTATCACGAACACCATAGTATACCTGACATCATCTTCTCCATTTTAGCTATTTTTGCTGTAGCAGTAGCCATTTTTATTGTCTTAAAAAGCGCACACTATTTAGCTAAAATTCTTGGAGCCTCCGGAATTGTGGCAATTTCACGAATTGTTGGTTTTATTGTAATTGCAATTGGTGTTCAATATATCATTAGTTCCATTATCACCATTGTCAAAACAAATATTTTATAAATAAAATATCTAATAGTAAAAAAGACCTTCATTACTGAAGGTCTTCTTTATTACTATATTCTTGGCAAGAAAATCTCAGCCATCATGCATCGGGCACTTCCGCCCCCACAGGCTTCAATCGTATCCAAACTTGAACTCAATATCGTTGCGTGCTTTTCTAATTGCTGCACTTGATTCGTTGTCAAACTTTGATGAGCAGAGGCACTCATCACTAAATACCTTTTATCATTAGTTCCTTTTACCTCTAACATGTTTCCGGCAAAATTATTCATCTGGTCTTCGGTAATTAAGATAATTTCTTTATTGTCGCTTTTTAAATTATCAAGAACCATTTTTCGTTCTTTTTTATCATCAATACAATCCGCACAAATAACAGCAAAGGTCTCACCTAAGCACATCATAACATTGGTATGATAAATCAACTTACGTTCTCCATTTACGGTTTGAAAAGCTTCAAAAATAACCGGAGCAAAGTCAAAATCTTCACAAAATTCGATAAACAATTCCTCGTCTGCCCTTGGTGAAAGTGCACAATAGGCTTTTTCATTGGCTCTATCTAAAAGTAAGCTACCTGTACCTTCTAAAAAAACACCATCTTGCTCCGCTTCGGTATAATCCATGATGTTTTCAATCTTAAACCCTTCTTCCTCTAACAAGTCTAAAATTTCTTCACGACGCTCTGCTCTCCTGTTTTCGGCAAACATAGGATACAAGGCTACATCTCCATTTTCATGAAATGAAATCCAGTTATTTGGAAAAATGCTATCAGGAGTATCCGGATCTAGCGTATCATTTACAACTGTTACCTGCACCCCTACAGCTCTTAGTTTTTCTACGAAAACATCAAACTCTTCCTGAGCTTTCGAGTTAACTGTCTCTGGAGATAAGCCATCAATCACTTTTTGATAATAGTTATTAATAACTGTTTGCTCGTTCATCCTGAAAGCTACTGGACGAATCATTACTATTGCATTGGTAGTTTGCTTCATATATTGTGTGTTTATAATAAAAAGGCATGAAGCTTAATGTGAAACAACATCATACTACATCCCTTTAATAATTGTTTAATCTCTTATCAATGGAAGCGTTGAACAACGCAACAACCCCTCTTGTTTCGCAATTTCAGCATATGGAATCTCTTCAACTACAAAACCGTTCGCTCTTAACCAATTATTCAACCTTGTGAAATTTCTTTCAGAAACTACTACATTAGTATCAATCGAAAAAACGTTGGAATTCATGTGGTACATTTCATCTCTGGTGATATGAAATAAATTTTCTTCACCAAAGAGTTGCACTAGATAGCGGTAATCTGCCTCTTCTCTAAAACCACTTTTATAGATTATTGCCTTATTGATACCTACTGGTTGAAAACAACAATCCAAATGCAATGCATTATCTCTCGCTTCTAGCTTAGATTTCACTAAGTCAAACTCTTTCACAATTTTATTTGGAAACAAATCTTTGATATATTGCACTCCCTCTAAATTTGTTCTTGCTGTTATGTAGTCTTTATAATCACTTCCTTTGTAGGTCCCAATAAAAATATGATCGTTCCATAACATAACATCTCCACCTTCAATATGCACTTCCTCAGGAGGACGCACTACATTTTTAGGATTAATTTGATCAATTACAAATTGTATCGCATCCAATTCTAGCTCTCTTTCAGGTAGTATATTGGATTTGATAAAAATATCATCAATTACAAAACCAATATCACGTGTGAAAATTTGATTGCAACTTTCAATAAGTTGCGGTCTGTATACAGTCACATCGTATTTATGAAGCACTTTATTGAAAGCGTCCATCTCAACAACCATATCAACTTCCTTGGGATAGGTTCCCGCTAAAATATGCTCTAAGGATTTTGGATCGTAAGCTTCCTCTACAGTTGGTTCCGGACCATTATCAATTGCAGTCCCTAAAACTACTACCCGCAGCCTAGAAGTTTCGTTTTTTACATTTATTTCTAACATAGTTTTTTAATTGGCTTTACCGCAAAGATAAAAAAAAGCTTCACTAATTTGTGAAGCTTTTACATTTTGAAAATTATCTTTTTTCTACAGATTGAAATTCTCTAAGAGGGGAACCAGTGTAGACTTGTCTCGGTCTTCCAATAGGCTCTTTGTTTTCTCTCATTTCCTTCCATTGTGCGATCCAACCTGGTAATCTACCGATAGCGAACATAACCGTGAACATGTCAGTTGGGATACCTAAAGCTCTGTAAATAATACCAGAGTAAAAATCAACATTAGGATACAAACTTCTAGATTTGAAGTACTCATCTTCAAGTGCCAATGCTTCTAATTTCTTAGCAATCGCCAAAATTGGATCATCAACTCCTAATGTTTCTAGAACTTCATCTGCGGCTTTTTTAATGATTTTTGCACGAGGGTCAAAATTCTTGTATACTCTGTGACCAAATCCCATTAAACGGAATGGATCATTTTTATCTTTGGCTTTAGCCATGTAAACATCAGCATCTCCACCATTTTGATGAATTTCTTCTAGCATTTCAAGTACTGCTTGATTCGCTCCTCCATGTAATGGTCCCCAAAGTGCAGAAACACCTGAAGAGATAGAAGCAAATAAACCTGCATGCGAAGAACCTACCATTCTTACTGTAGAGGTAGAGCAGTTTTGCTCGTGATCAGCATGTAATATGAATAATTTATCTAAGGCATCGATAACCACTGGATTAGCTGAGTAAGGACCTGTAGGTAATTCGAACATTAATTTCATGAAATTCTCTACATATCCTTTTGTATTATCGTAATAATTCAAAGGATAACCCATACTTTTTCTATACGTCCAAGTGGCAATTACAAGAAATTTACCCATTGTTTTACAAACAGCGTGGTACATCTCTTTTTCATTATCAACGTTTACTGATTTTGGATTAAACGCAGTAAGTGCGCTCGTCAAAGCAGCCAAAACACCCATTGGATGTGCTGTTCTAGGAAAACCATCTATGATGTTTTTCATTTCCTCGTTGACTAATGTATGTTTTCTAATATCGTTTTCGAACTGCTCCAACTGAGTTGCTGTTGGCAATTCTCCAAAGATTAAAAGAAAGGAAACTTCAAGAAAATCGGCTTTATCTGCTAAATCTTCAATTGCGTAACCACGGTAACGCAATATTCCCAATTCACCATCTAAAAAAGTAATTTTACTTGTACATGAACCTGAATTTTTATATCCTGGATCTAAAGTAATTACACCTGATAAATCTCTTAATTTGTTAATATCAATAGCCTCTTCGTTTTCACTTCCTTTTACTATCGGAAACTCATACTTTTTGCCATCAATGTCTAATATAGCTGTTTTTGACATAATATTTTGGTAATAAATCTTAATATTTAATAATTTACCAAATCTAAGAATTAAAACATGAATTAAAAAGAGAAATCTACAATGAAGTTGTTAAATTTAAGCAAAAAAAGCCATCCAAATTAATGGACAGCTTTAAAGCACTACTTAATGTAGCAATTATTTTATTTTAAATGCTTTTTGACCCTGAAAATAGGCAGTATCTCCTAATTCTTCCTCGATTCTTAACAATTGATTGTACTTAGCCATACGATCAGATCGAGAAGCAGAACCAGTCTTAATTTGCCCACAATTTAAAGCAACTGCAAGATCCGCAATTGTATTGTCTTCCGTTTCTCCTGAACGGTGTGACATTACTGATGTGTACCCGGCGTTTTTAGCCATATTTACGGCTGCTATAGTTTCAGTTAATGTACCAATTTGGTTTACTTTAATCAAAATAGAATTAGCAATTCCTTTTTCGATTCCAGTTGCTAAACGCTCAA
>NZ_JAQWTM010000110.1 GCF_029242675.1 Flavobacterium sp. | reverse complement strand
TCCTTTATTGGTTTCAATTTTCGCATATAATCCATCTGCTAAATCACTATTTTCCTCTTTACATGAGTATAGAGAAGCAATAACAAGGCATAGTAATAAGAATCTTTTTTTCATTAGAATAATTAATTTAATTTAAACTGTCTTTTGATTTTTTTGGTATAATAGAGGGTTTCTTAGGTGTTGCTTTTACAGGTTTATCCGTCGAAAGCGGCAAGTTGACTGCTGATGTAGCTACTGAAGCTTTAGCAGCTAACTGTTTTTTATATTCTGTTTCAGGCATAAAGTCCCGTAAGGTCACCGTACACCATAGAGGTTGGTTGACACCTATTTTTTTATTGTCGCCGTGATAACCAAATCCCATGTGAGATGGGAAAAGAAAGGTTACTTTCTCGTTTCGGTGCATTAATTTGATTCCGTCTCGAAGCCCCATCATAATCTCTTGTTTGTCTACACGATATACTTGTGGTCTAAGTTCCAATTCAGAGTATATGATGTTTTCCTCCAAGTCTTTTATTTCATAATCAAAAAAAGCGACATCTCCTTTTTCAGGATTCAATGTGTCTACGTCATTTTTAGTGATGTAGGTATACCAATAGCCTTTGGTCGAAGCAATATAATTTTCAGTTGGATTCTTTTTGATAACTGCTTTGATTTGGTCTTCTTCAGAAGCTACTAGTTTTTTATTTCTAGCCACTGATTTTTTCATAAAACTACCCGAGGTTTGCGATATAGGTCGGCGTGCCTCTTGTGGCTGCTTACAACTGGCGAAGAGCGTAACGAGGAGTATGGGTAATGCGATGTGAATTAATTTCATCTGAGTTATAGTGTTATTTTCGTTACCAGATCTTCAAATTTTTGAATCGTTTCAGCCATCGAAACGGTTGATTTCCCTCCGGCAGCATTGCGATGTCCTCCACCATTAAAATGGTCTCTAGCAAATTGATTTACGTCAAAACCGCCTTGTGATCTAAACGATATTTTGATTATGTTTTCTTCTCTATTTTCGATAAAGATAGCAGTAAAATGGATTCCTTTGATGCTTAAGCCAAAATTTACGATTCCTTCAGTATCTCCTGTAACATAGTGAAAAGAATTTAATTCCTCCTGAGTCAACGTAATGTAAGAAGTTTTAAATTCAGGAATGACCTTCATGTTTTGTAACGCTCTACCTAACAATTGTAATCTGTTGTACGAGCTGTTTTCAAAAAGTAGGGTAGGTATGGTAGTATTTTCGACACCTAAATCAATTAAGTCTGCTACAATTCGGTGCGTGTTACCAGTTGTTCCAGGGAATTTAAAGGAACCTGAATCAGTTAAGATACCGGTATAAATGCAAGTCCCAATGGTTTTATCAATAGCTTCTTTTTCTCCTAAAAACCCAATAAAATTATAAAGCATTTCACAGGTTGAACCAAAGGATGTATCCGAGTACATATAAGCTGCGTAATCATCTGGTTTTTGATGATGATCAATCATTATATAGGTCGTGTTGAGTACTTCAAGTACTTTTTCCATTTCTCCAACGCGGTGAAAAGCATTAAAATCAAGTGTGCAAATAATTTCAGCTTCTTCTAATATTTTTGTGCACTTCTCTTTATTTTTTTCAAATATTTGCACTGTTTCTGAGCCAGGTAACCAACTTAAAAAGTCAGGAAACTCATTTGGTGCAATCACAACTGCTTGGTGATTGTATTTTAACAAAAAGTGATATAGTCCTAGTGTTGAACCCATAGCGTCTCCATCAGGACTGCGGTGTGGGATTATTGCAATTTTTTTTGGCGTAGCCAATAATGCTTGTATCGATTGAATATCTTGTATTTTCATAGGTTGCGAAAATACATTTTTTTACTGTAAAATAGTAGGTGATTAACAGGATTTTATTCTTTTTGACTTTTTGCTATTTCTTCAAGTAAGTCGGTTATCTTATTGTTTAATGATCCGATTGGACCGTCATACATAGAGGTGTTTTCATTTATTTTTTTATATGCTAACTCGTAAACTTGTTTCCTTAATTCGCAGTATAGAGCGAGCTGTTTATTTATATCATGGATTTTTTTAGGGAGATATAATTTATCTAGCTCTTTTATTAGTTTGATATCTTCTTCCCAATAATAAATTCCTCGTTCCTTAATCATATATAATACATCTTCCTTCGTAGAGTTGTAATCGATACTGTATGCTTCTAGTGCCATTTTTTCCATATCAACAAATTCTTGCATTTTAGTTTCATATTCTATTATTTGGTAGATGTAGATTTTTTTAGATTTACAGTAAATACTAATCGCGGGCGCCAGAATAAAAGTCAATAGTGTAGCAAAAACTAAGGCGTTATTTCTTTTTGTTTTGAAATAAGCATACAAACTTCCAAAAACAATTCCTGCAAAAAAACCGCCAAAATGTGCTGCACCATCTGTTCCTTCTTCGAAGCTATACAATAAGTTAATGACAATAAAGAAAACTATAAAAAATTTGGTATTAGTACTTAGTTTTTGACGAATTTCTTTGGTAATAATTAATACAAGTAAGATGCCATACATTCCAAAAATAGCACCCGAGGCACCAGCACATACTAAGTCTTCATTCCAATATAAACTGCTTAGACTCGCTAGAATTCCACAAAATAGATAAAGTGATAAAAAACCAATTTTCTTTAAATGAGATTCTAAAAATAAACCAACATAGGCTAGAGCATAGCAATTGGCTACTAAGTGAATGAAACCAATATGAACGAAAACGCTAGTGATTAAACGCCACCAATCTCCATCAGTAGTTAAAGGGCCATAGTTTGCTCCCCAGTGGATAAGATCTAGAATAGCAGGTGAGAAAAAGTGTACTCCTGAAAAAAACATACTAAAAAACACAAGAATGTTTGCAAGTAACAAAAGCGGGGTAATCAGATATTGGGAAGTGGGAATGAAAATAGAGAAAACAGAATAAAATTCGGTTACTGATCGCTCTTCTCTATTATTTAATTTACAGTTTTCTTTGGTACGAGCTAGCAGTTTTTCTTTTGCATCCTTCCCTTCATCAGTTTGAGTAACTTCCTTGCGGGCTTCATTGAACTCATCAAAAAAAAATTCCGTATTTTTTTTATTTCTACCTCGGTCATAGATTTGGTTTCCATTACTGCTACTGATCAATAAGGGATCATCTAAACTAAAATCAACAGTAATTTTTTCATTCCAAGTAGAATTCATTTGATTCGTCTCAGCAATTAGTAGGTCTTCATTGATTGCAATTACTGCCCAATTTAATTTTTCAAATGTTCGAATGGCCGCATACTGAAACGCTGCTTTCGATAAATTATTTAGAGGAATGTACTGTGAAAAAGAAGCAGGTAGACCAAATGACATAGATTCAAATATTAAGAATGAATTGTATTACAATACTATTACATTTATTTGAAGAAACAATACTAAAAATGATCTAGTTTTCGGATTTTAAGTTTTTTATAGAAAAGATGTTTGGGGCCTTTAACTATTTGTGATTGGTAAATACCGGTGGGTCCCGAAGTAAAATAGGCAATAAAACAGGCAATCGCGATAAATAAACCACTTTCCAAACCAAACAATTCAATTCCCATAACGGTACAGGCAATGGGGGTATGTGTAGCTCCTGAAAAAACCGCCACAAATCCCATTCCCGCAAGTAGCCCAATGGGAAGCGGTACGACAAGGGACAGAGCACTACCTAATGTCGCGCCCACAAAAAATAAAGGAGTTACTTCACCACCTTTAAATCCAGCTCCTAATGTAAATCCGGTAAAAAGTATTTTAAGTAAAAAGTCAGCGCTATCACTTGGATTTGAAAAAGCATCAAAAATTACCGGCACTCCTAATCCCATGAATTTGGTAGTACCGATTAAAAATAGGGCAATGGCCAAAATTACACCCCCAACGAACGGCCTAGCAGGTGGATACGTAATGTGTTTTTTAAAAAGTGTAGACCAAAGGTGTGTGCTTCTTGCGAAAACTAAGGCGGCTAAACCAAAAAGTATACTTACCGGTAGTATCCAAAGTGAAGTTAGACTGAGAAAGGAAGGGACAGTTGGGATACTATAGTGAGTATGTTGTACCTGCCATATTTCTACAGTAAAATAGGCAATGTAAGCCACGATAAAAGAGCAGATAATACTTTTTAAATTGAATTTACTAAAATAAAGAAGTTCAAGTGCAAAAAGAGAGCCCGCTAGAGGTGTACCGAAAACGGAGGCAAATCCTGCACTAATTCCCATGATTAGTAGCGTTTTTCTATCAGAAGGCTCAAGGTGGAACAACCTAGTAAATTGATCCGAAATTGCGCCTCCCATTTGTACTGCAGTGCCTTCACGACCGGCTGATCCGCCAAAAAGATGTGTAATTATAGTTCCTGCCAAAACCAGAGGAGCCATTTTTAGTGGAATAATTTGCGTGGGATTCGCATATTCTTCTAATAATAAATCATTTCCTTTTTCAACTTCTTTACCATAATAGTAATATCCCAATCCAATAAGTAAACCACCTAAAGGCAATAATCCTAAAACCCACGGATTTCCTTCCCTAAGATGCGCTGCCCATTCAAGAGTAACTAATAAAAGCGCTGATGCAGAGCCAGAAAGCACTCCTACTACTGTACAAATGAGAAGCCATTTGAACGAGACCGAAAGTGTTTTTTTAAATAGTTTTAAATTCATTGTTATTAAAAGCTTGTTCGGCTAAGAAAAAGTAAATGTATCAAAATTGAAATTGTTTGCTATTGAATTTTGCAAATTATACTATTCATGAGGAAAAAAAGGGTACAAAATTGCTAAAAGTAGCCTCTATTAGCTATTATTTTTGCGCTTAACGATACTTTTTTTTAACTTTCGCAGTTAATAATACAAGGACTTTAGTCCGAACTAGTAGATAGTTTGCTTTTAATAACTTTAAAAATAAATA
>NZ_JAQWTM010000085.1 GCF_029242675.1 Flavobacterium sp. | reverse complement strand
AAGACCTTTGGGATCGCCCTGAAGGTGGTGGCGGACGCACCCGCGTTATCGAGAACGGACAAGTTTTTGAAAAAGGGGGTGTTAATATCTCAGCAGTGCACGGCAAATTACCTGAAGCCATGCAAAAAATGTTTGGTGTAGGCGAAGCTGATTTCTTTGCCTGCGGACTAAGCTTGGTTTTGCACCCAAGAAACCCAATGGTCCCTACGGTACACGCGAACTGGCGCTATTTCGAAATGTATGATGATAAAGGTGATGTGATTCAGCAATGGTTCGGTGGTGGACAAGATTTAACACCTTATTATTTGTTTGAAGAAGATGCCATTCATTTTCATCAGACGTGTAAAACAGCTTGCGATAAACACAATCATGATTTTTATCCAAAATATAAAAAACAATGTGATACTTATTTCTGGAATGCACACAGAAACGAAGCACGTGGAATTGGAGGCTTGTTCTTCGATTATTGTAAAGCGACTGATGACATGAGCATGGAGAATTGGTTTGACTTTGTTTCTGAAGTTGGAAATAGTTTCTTGCAAGCTTATGTTCCAATTGTTGAAAAAAGAAAAGATTTGGAGTATTCTCCAGCCCAAAAAACATGGCAAGAAATTCGTCGTGGTCGTTATGTGGAGTTCAATTTGGTTCATGATAAAGGAACATTATTTGGTTTGAAAACCAATGGAAGAATTGAATCAATTTTGATGAGTTTGCCACCGCACGTGCAATGGGTGTATGACCATCATCCAGAAGAAGGCAGTGAAGAAGAGAAATTAATCAAGGTATTAGAAAGTCCAGTTGATTGGTTGTAAAAGCTCCATAGGAGCGACATATTTGTAGACAAATTTCAATGCGATTTTATTGAATCCCGTAAGGATGACATATTTATAGACAATATTCAATGCGTTTTTTATTGAATCCCATAGGGATGAAATATTTATAGACAATATTCAATGCGGTTTTATTAAATCCCATAGGGATGAAATATTTTAAATAATATCAATTTCAAATGGCAAATACCTATATGCAATTATATATCCAAATTGTCTTTGCCGTTAAAGGCAGGCAAAATCTAGTTTCCACAATTTGGAAGGATGAATTATATAAATACATCACAGGAATTGTCACTAACGAAGGTCAAAAATTAATTGCTATTAATGGAATGCCAGACCATATTCATATTTTGATTGGATTAAAACCTGACAAATCATTGTCTGATTTGGTTAGAGCAATCAAAGCTAATTCCTCTCGTTTTATAAATGAGAAAAGATGGATTAATGGTAAATTTGAATGGTAAACTGGATTTGGTGCTTTTTCGTATAGCCATTCTCAACTAACAAATGTTATAAATTACATCCAAAAACAAGAAGAGCATCATAAAAAGAAAACCTTCAAAGAAGAATATGTTGATTTTTTGAAAGCATTCAATGTTGATTTTAAAAATGAATTTATCTTTGATGATGTTTAAAATAATATGCCACCCCGCTGGGGTTTGGTTTTTGTAAATTGACACACATTTCTATAATTATACCGCTCCCATGGAGCTAAACGCTAAAATATATGTTCCCATTACAAAGAGGTAGAAGATTAAGAACCAATGAATCTATTCGGTCATTAGTTCGTGAGACGACTTTAAGTCCGTCAGATTTTATGTTTCCCATGTTTATTGCAGAGGGTGAAAACGTACAAGTAGAAATTGCTTCTATGCCCGGAATCTTTCGTCGTTCGATAGATTTAACGGTAAAAGAGGTAAAAGAATTATTTGATTTAGGTATTCGCGCCGTAAACATTTATGTAAAGGTCAGCGAAGATTTAAAAGACAATACGGGTAAAGAAGCGTGGAATGAAAACGGATTAATGCAAGACGCTATTCGTGCCATTAAAACGGCTTGCCCAAAGATGATCGTAATGCCTGATGTAGCTTTAGACCCTTATTCTATTTACGGCCATGACGGAATCATTGCAAACGGCGATGTCGATAACGAAGCAACAAACGAAGCCTTAGTAAAAATGGCAGTGTCACATGCGCAAGCAGGAGCCGATTTTGTAGCGCCAAGTGATATGATGGACGGACGCGTATTGCGATTGCGCCAAGGTCTTGATGCTGCAGGTTTCCATAATGTGGGCATCATGAGCTACTCGGCCAAGTACGCTTCGGCATTTTACGGGCCTTTTCGAGATGCTTTAGACAGCACGCCAAAAGACACTACAAAAAGTGCTGAGCTTGTCGAAGTACCAAAAGATAAAAAAACCTACCAAATGGATTATGCCAATCGTATAGAGGCGATCAAAGAAGCACTTTGGGATGTTGAAGAAGGTGCCGATATGGTCATGGTAAAACCCGGAATTGCTTATTTAGATATCGTTCGTGAAGTAAAAAATGCCGTAAATGTACCCGTGACGGTCTATCATGTTTCTGGTGAATATGCTATGATCAAAGCAGCAGCCGAAAAAGGGTGGTTGGATCATGATGCGATTATGATGGAGCAATTAATGTGCATTAAAAGGGCAGGAGCAAGTTTGATTTCAACTTATTTTGCCAAAGAAGCAGCTATATTGCTTAACGCAAAATAATACTGTTTTTACAGCCTATTTTCGTAAATTGGAGTAAATCAAAAACAACAAAATGATGAAAAAATATATAGTTTTAGCCCTAGTTGCTTTAAGTTCTTGCAAGAATACTGACGACAAAGGGACAGAAAAGGCAAAGAAAGAAGTCACTGCCTCAGATGATTTTACACCAGCTCAAGTGGGAAAAATTATTTTCGAGGGAAAAGGAAATTGTACCTCTTGCCACAACGTCGATTCAAAGTTAATCGGACCTAGTTTGCAAGATATCGCCAAGATATACAAAGAGAAAAACGGAAACATTATTTCGTTTTTAAAAGGCGAAAGCGAAGCGATTGTAGATCCATCGCAATACGAAATTATGGCCACTAATTTGGCCCTCACTAAAACCTTTACCGATACGGAGCTGCAAGCAATTGAGGCGTATACGTATTCAACTTTACAATAAGGAGCTATTCTCGCTATCCGCTATATCTCTTGTGGTGAACACCACCACAAGAGGATGCCGCTACTATCAAGGCTAAAAAACAAGAACCATTCGTATTGCGAGTGGTTTTTATTTTTAATAGACATTTTAAAATTTTGAGTACTTTGCAACTCTTAACCTGAATTTATGGAAACAGTTCATATCAAAACACCATTAGGAATTGCAACAATTGTGGGTAATCACGATGGGGTTTCATCCGTTTCCGTTAGTGATGAAGGAGTTGTTAGTGATGTAATACCAGAAAGTTTACAAGAAGCGGTTACACAACTAACAGACTATTTTAATTTTAAACGAATCGCTTTCGATTTCAAACTAAATCCTCAAGGAACTGCTTTTCAACAAAGGGTGTGGTTGTCTTTACGAGATATTCCTTTTGGTAAAACAAGAACCTATCTCGAGCAAGCCAAAATTTTAGGAGACGTCAAGGCGATTCGGGCGGTGGCTGCAGCCAATGGTAAAAACCCATTGTGGATTGTGCTGCCTTGCCATCGCGTTATAGGCTCAGATGGTTCGCTTACAGGCTATGCTGGCGGATTATGGCGCAAAAAGTGGTTGCTGGAGCACGAAAGTCCTAGCAGTCAACAAAGTTTATTCTAGAGTAGATACTAAAATCAGTAATATTCTTTAAATTCGTATCTAAGTATTTAGTTTTAAAAAATCTGTTTTAATGGGTAAGACCCGTAAAATCCAAGTGCCATAATTTATGATAGAAAAAATAAACCTCAATAATATTCTTTTCTTAGATATAGAGACCGTTCCTGAAGCCGCTAATTACAATGAATTAGATGCGGATATGCAAGGGTTGTACGAGCAAAAAACACAGTACCAACGCAAAGACGAGTTCAGCGCGGCGGAGTTTTACGATCGTGCCGGCATTTGGGCCGAGTTTGGAAAAATTATTTGCATCTCAGTCGGTTATTTTGTGATCAAAGGCGATGTTCGTAATTTTCGCGTTACTTCGTTCTTTGGCGAAGAGCCTAAACTTCTAAAAGATTTTAATAACCTACTTACCAATCATTTTAGTGGTCCTCAATATGTTTTGTGCGGACATAATGCGAAGGAATTCGATATTCCGTTTCTAGCGCGTCGCATGATCATCAACCAAATTCCAATTCCGGATAAGCTGAATTTATTTGGCAAAAAACCATGGGAGATTCCGCATTTAGATACTTTGGAACTCTGGAAATTTGGTGATTACAAACATTATACCTCTTTAAAGTTAATGTGTAAAGTGTTAGGAATCCCATCTCCTAAAGGTGATATCGACGGCAGCCAAGTAGGACATGTGTATTATGTTGATAAGGATATTGACCGTATTGTAACCTATTGCGAAAAAGACACCATTGCCGTAGCGCAAATATTTTTGCGTTTACGCCGTGAAGACTTGCTTATTGAAGATGAAATTATTCATGTGTGATAGAGGTGTTAATAGCTAGCTAGAAAATGCTTTTTGTACTTTACACATTACGCTGTTTACTTTATGGTTAAAATTTTTACATTTACAAAAAATATAAATTATGGTTTTAAGTAGATTTTGGTTGGTTATTTTTATTTCATCTATCATTTTTATAGTCGTGAGTTTGTTCACCGCCAATACGTATACCATTGATTTTGTTTTGAATGGAGTAAAAGGTGATCCAGTGCTTGTTTCTGAAAAATATTTAGAGCAGCTTCCTGTTTTTATAAAAGACAGTATCAACGCATCGCCCGAACAGACATTTGTAATGAACCGCGATCTTACCAATGCGGATACAACTTACGTTTACTCTAATAAAACAGTAAAAATTTTTAGCGGAATCCAAAAGTCTGATGGTTTACTACCTACTTGTAAAAGTACATTGGTAGATTTGATTTTGCCGCTAATCGCGTATTTAGCCTTTTTCTGTGGCTTGATGGAGTTACTAATTATCTCTGGAGCTTCCGGAAAATTAGCTACTGTTTTGAGTCCGGTGTTTGTAAAAGTGTTTCCAAGTATTCCAAAAAACCATCCTTCGATATCGTATATGACCTTGAATTTCGCTGCTAATTTCTTAGGATTGGATTCGGCTGCAACACCCTTTGGACTAAAAGCGATGGAGAGTTTACAAGAACTCAATCCAGATAAAGACCGAGCTAGTGATGCCCAAATTATGTTCATGTGTTTGCACGCCTCGGGCTTAACTTTGATTGCTACCTCAATTATCGGTTATCGTGCCGCCGCTGGTGCTGCGAACCCAGCCGATGTGATGTTGCCTTGTATTATCACTTCGTTTATTGGTACAATTGCTGCGTTTTTAATTGTAGGAGTAAAACAGAAAATTAACTTTAAAAGCGCTTCTTTAGTTGCTGCTTTAATGGGATTAATTGGAGCTATCGTAGGTTTGTTGATGTATGTGAATCAATTGGACTTGATTGGTAAAAACTATTTTACGAATAACCTTTCGGGATTAATTTTGATTGGAATCGTTGCTTTTACATTGACATTCTCTTTCAGAAAAGAGAAGAAATTCAGTGAGGCTAATACCACCGTTTTTGATTCTTTTGTAAAAGGAGCCAATAATGGAGTAAAAACAGGAGTAGTTATTTTTCCTTATGTTTTAGGAATGTTAGTGGCAATTTCCTTGTTTAGAAACAGTGGTTTATTCGAAATTATAAGTAACGGTCTAGGGTTTGTATTTTCAAATATGGGTGTCAATAAAGAAATTGTCGATGCTTTGCCAGTTGCTTTGTTGCGACCTTTTAGCTCTGCGGGATCACGTGGTTTCTTAATTGATTCGATGAATACCTTTGGCGCCGATTCTCTAACAGGGCGTTTGAGTAGCATTTTTCAATGTAGCGCCGAGAGTACTTTTTACGTGATTGCCGTCTATTTTGGATCGGTAAATATTAAAAACACCCGTTATGCTTTAACGACCATGCTTTTAGTTGACGTAATTTGTGTGATTACTGCCATTTTTGTGGCAAGCTGGTTTTTTTAAGGAGTAGATTGTGAATCGACTATTTAGTAAATTACTTTTTCTATGGGTTGGTACTTTTGTAAAGTGGCTCTTTTATGGCTTTGAAAAGTCAAGATGAGGTAGCTAAAGAAAATAATGAAACTTTGGGAATGATTGTTTGTATAATCCTAGGAGGTTTACTTTATTTTTATTTCTTTTGACTAACCTATAATTATAGAAACGGATAACCTTTAAAAAACATAAAAATGTCAAAATACGCTAAATACATCGCAATTGCACTTGTTATTTTATTTCTAGTAACGAGTTTAATGGGTTAGTAGCTTACTAGTCTTTTAATCGCTTCAACGTTGTTTCCTACTGTGAAACAACGTTTTTTATTTAGGTACAATCGAGTTTGTAGTTTTGTGCTTTTCAAAATATTGGTTTTGCGTCACATCGTTTTCTGGCTCAGATTCAAAAGGGAAGTGTCTTTATTTTTACTTCTAAGTTGTCTTTTCATCTTTCAACCCTCCAACTTTTAGAGGAGATTAACGGAATTATAATTCAAAATTCCTTCTACAATTCTTATATTTGAGGTTCTAAATCAAACTTCTAAATATGGACTTTATATACCAGGATCCTTATCCTATTTTGAAAGACGATACCCAATATCGCAAAATATCGTCTGATTTCGTAAAAGTAGAAAAACTAGGCGACCGTGAAATCTTGACGGTTGATCCAAAAGGACTTGAATTGCTTTCACAAGAGGCGATGAGAGATGTGTCGTTTATGTTACGTACTTCGCATTTGGAAAAATTAAGAGCGATTCTTGATGATCCTGAAGCGACGGATAACGATCGTTTTGTAGCGTATAATTTATTGCAAAATGCAGCTGTAGCCATCGAAGGACAGTTGCCGTCATGCCAAGACACCGGAACAGCGATTGTTATGGCTAAAAAAGGCGAAAATGTATATACAGGTGTCGATGATGCCCAATGGCTTTCAAAAGGGATTTTTAATACCTACCAAGAGCGCAACCTTCGTTATTCTCAAATTGTACCCATCAGTATGTTTGAAGAAAAAAATTCGGGATCTAATTTACCTGCTCAAATCGATATTTATTCTAAAACTGGAGCTACTTACGAATTTTTGTTTTTAGCCAAAGGTGGAGGATCTGCTAATAAAACCTATTTGTACCAACAAACGAAGTCTTTATTGAACGAGAAATCAATGGATGCTTTTGTTCGTGCTAAAATCATGGATTTAGGAACTTCGGCTTGTCCACCGTACCACTTAGCTTTTGTAATTGGAGGAACTTCTGCGGAAGCGAATCTAGCTGCAGTTAAAAAAGCATCGGCAGGTTATTTTGATAATTTACCTACAACAGGTAACATGGCAGGTCAGGCGTTTCGAGATTTAGAGTGGGAGAAAAGAGTGCAGCTTATTTGCCAAGAAAGTGCCATAGGAGCACAGTTTGGAGGAAAGTATTTTACTCATGATGTGCGTGTGATTCGTCTGCCACGTCATGCGGCTTCTTGTCCAGTAGGATTAGGAGTTTCTTGCTCTGCCGATAGAAATATTAAAGGTAAAATTACCAAAGACGGCATATTCGTGGAACAATTAGAGGTGAATCCTGGACGTTTATTGCCAGAAACAGCGCCTCATTTAGAACCAGCAGTTGATGTTGATTTGAACCGTCCGATGGCAGATATTTTGGCTGAATTATCGAAGTATCCAATCAAAACGCGATTGAAATTAAACGGAACCTTGATTGTAGCTCGTGATATTGCCCACGCTAAAATCAAAGAATTATTAGATGCGGGAAAACCAATGCCAGAATATTTTAAAAATCACCCTGTGTATTATGCGGGTCCTGCTAAAACGCCAGAAGGAATGCCATCAGGTAGTTTTGGACCAACAACCGCTGGTCGTATGGATGTATATGTAGAGGAATTTCAAAAGCAAGGCGGAAGTATGATTATGCTTGCCAAAGGAAACAGAACGAAACAAGTAACGAATGCTTGTAAAACCTACGGTGGTTTCTACCTAGGTTCCATTGGAGGTCCTGCTGCGATTTTGGCGCAAGACAATATCTTAAAAGTAGAAGTGGTAGATTTTGAAGAATTAGGAATGGAAGCCGTTCGTAAAATTACAATTAAAGATTTCCCAGCTTTCATCATTACCGATGATAAAGGGAATGACTTTTTCGAGAATTTATAAAAGACAATTATTTAGATAATACTCGCCATTTCTTATAGTACGTGTATCAAGTACCCGCATAGTTGTAGATGATAGGATCTACAACTATGCGGTTCTTTTTTATAGCCATCCTTACTTGGTGTTTTGGCCGTTGTTGTTTTACATTATTTTGGAGAATTAGATCCAGTAATTTTAATTGGTCCCTCAAAAAGTTCAAGAAATTCTGGTATCCTATTAGCATTGACCTCGCACTTCTAACAAGTATATTATATCATTATAAATCAAATATAGAGTAATTAGGTTATTTATAGGGTAGGATAAAATACGATAATATAGTTCTATTTCTAGTCTTAAATTCGTGATGTTGAAATTAGATAGGATAGTAATTTCAACTTTGTTTTGGTTTAGAATACAATTTTTTATTAAAGCAGCTAAATTCTTATGAATATTTGTTTTTACTTTTTTAACAGAAGATTTTGTTAAAAAATGTCCGAATGGGCTATCGATTTGTCCGAATGGGCTAGTCAAATTCGATTTAATAGTTCTAATTTCGCCCACAAAATAATATTTCAAAGTTAAAATCGCATAAAAAATAAACTAAAACCAATTCATCATGAGAACAAAATTACTTTCTTTATTAATGCTGCTTACAGTAGCAATTAATTACTCTCAAACCACTGCATCAGCGGCAGGAATCGCCGTACAAGGAATTGCAAGAGACAATAATAATACGGCAAGAGTTAGCGCCACTTTAAGTTTGACATTTCGTATTTATTACGGTTCTAATGTTCAAATTTATGAAGACACAAAAACGGTTACTACAGATGCTTTTGGTGTTTTTTCTATTGTTTTAGAACCAGGAGATAACAACAATATAGTAATAGCTAATACGCAAGCTTTCTTAAAAATTTCGGAAGGATCCACAATCATTTCTGACGAAAAACTAAAACAAGTGCCTTATGCCATATCTGCCGCAAACGGTGTTCCTACCGGATCTATCATGCCATTTATAGGTACTACTGCACCAGCAGGATGGTTATTGTGTAACGGTTCTGCCTTGCCTTCAGATGTTAATGGAGGAGCTGCGTTAAGAGCACTTATCGGGAATAATGCTCCTGATTTACAAGGAATGTTTTTAAGAGGTACGGGTACAAGTCCAGTTAACAGTCAGAACGGACCCGCTTTGAAAGGGACACAGGGTGACGATTTAAAAAGTCACTTACATGCTAGTGGGTCGCTAGTAAACAGTACAAATGGTCAACATAATCATAACTCAAATAATAATAGAGATTTGTTATTAGTTAAAAAGGACACTGGTAATACTCCCGGAACTTTAGATGCTAGTAATGACGAAATCAATGTTGTCGCTACTCAAAACATACCTAATGATGGTAATCATACCCATACTATAACTGGTTCAACTGCTACTACAGGAGGTTCAGAAACTCGCCCAGTAAACTACGGAGTAAACTACATTATAAAGTTATAAGCTGTAATTATGAAAAAAATAATTATAGCTTTATTCCTTGGCTTGATAGCCACGGGACTGAGAGCGCAAAATACCGCCGGTGCCAAAGTGGTTCCTAGCTCTCAGGCTATCCAAAAAAATGGGTATACTATTCAAGTTGGACTCCCTTATT
>NZ_JAQWTM010000075.1 GCF_029242675.1 Flavobacterium sp. | reverse complement strand
CATTTGAGCAGCGAGCAGACTATTATTTAACTCTTTGCGGAGCGAGGCCATTCAATTAGTCAACAGATCGATGTTTCAAAATTAGAAAACAATAAATAACAATGTAAAAACGCAGGCTAAACAAACTTAAACCTGCGACCTAGCGCTCTTTATAATGCCCTTTTATGGTAAAAATCGGCTAGCTGTACTTCTAAAAAGATTTCAATATCTTTCTCTTCTTTACCTTTTTGAAGCATTTCAAAAACTTTTGATAAATTTTCTTTCTTAAAGTCTTTCAGTAACCCTTTATCATCCACCACATCACCATAAGTCAATGCGTCCATTTGTTCTTGCATCCATTTGTGGGCATTGTACTTCTTATCTTTTACTTCTAGATATTTTAAGGTTTTTTCACTAATAACTTTGCCTTTTGTCCTTAAGTTGTTAACATAGGCGTGCGCTTTTATCGATTCTTCCTCCATGGCAATATCGATTTTAGCAGCATCTTTGTATAGAATCTTCAAACTACTAAAAACTAATTTATTGTAGGCATCTATAAAGTCTTTGTTTTTATACAAGTAGTCTAGATAAGTAAATGCTGTGTTTTCATATCCTTTATCCGATTTAGACTCATCTAATCGCAATTCCTTTTCTAGTATCGAAAGTTCGTCAACTATCCCATAAACATCTTTTAAACCTTTAAAATCGGGCGTTTCAATTAAAGCAGTAATCGCCTTACTGATACTATCATGACTACCACTAAACAAATGTGTGCGATAGTTAAACGAAAAAATCTTGTCTTTTTTGTTTTTGGCATTTTGCCCTTCATCCTCGTCTTCTTCCTTTTCACGTTCAAACTTTAACTTAATGTTTCCAATGTCAAAATTGTAGTTGTAGCCAAAGGTAACTGTCAAACTACGGTTTGCTGTTGTAAGTGATGACTGAAAAAGCTGTATTGCATTTAGGTTAAAACTGTGTCTCTCTTTATAAATGTAAGAAGCATTGGCTCTAAAATTAGTTACCGATGTCGTTCCTGAATTACCTTGACTCGAATTGTACGAACTAGAAAAACCCGCGTTTAATTTCTTGTCAAAGAATTTCTTGTTCACATTAATCGTTGGTCCCCAAGTAGTAGCGTCTTCCCTGCCTATCGTGTTTACTGTACCGTTTAGTGCAGCGGTAATATTAGTATTCTTTTTAGGAAAACCTAATGTATATGAGGCATTCATATTATGAAAAGTAGAAGCATCCCCAATTCTCACAATACCACCCTGCGCATTTGCTACATCAGTAAGAGAGTAGTTTAAATTTAAACTCTTTTGAATTGTTCTATTTTTCGAAATCAAATAATTAACATTGACATTGGCATTTTGCGAGATCTGCCTAAAGTCAAGTTGGTCGCTTATGGTTCCCATGATATCAGTATTGTTGATCACATCAAACTGATTGACTTTAGTATTTGTATAGCTACTAAAATTAGAATAAGAGCCTGTTAAAAATAATTTTTGAGACGCATTAAACGAAGCGTTGATAGAACCAACTGTTCGATGTGTTGCTTGCTCTTTTTGATTTTGGAGATCGTCTTTTTGGTACCCCACATTAAAAGCCAAGTTTAATTTATTATTGAAAAATTGTGTACTGGTGTTTAAAGTGATGTTTTCGAAATCATTATTAAAAAAGTAAGCTCCTAATGTGGTGTATCCTGGATCAATACGTTCATAGGTCACACCAAGTGTAGAACCGTTAAAGTTGTAATCAAAACCTGCTTTTAAGGCTCCATAATGTTCTGTTGAAGCTCTATTGTCAAACAAGGCTCCAGCGATACCACTCCCTTTCTCATTAGTAGGTGCCGCGCGCAAATCTTGCGTGATTGCAGTAGAGGCATACTCTGCTTTTACACTTAGATTATCAAGTATTTTATAAGCTCCGTCTACACTTACTACTAGATTTTCCTTGGGCGTGATGCCCCTGTCATCCGGCACCGTTTGAAGAGAATTAATATCGTCTTTAGCATAAAAAAAGATAGCTCCTAAACTGTATCTTTCTTGGTCGTAGTTAACTTTTGCCCCATACCCAAAACGAGAGAATGCAGGCACCGTGCGCTCATCCTCAGTAGCTTCAGTCGCTTTTAGTAAACGTCCCGCCATGGCTGCGATTTTAAAATGCCCTTTAGGAGTTAGTTCTACCCCACCACCAGTAAATTGATAACCACTTAAAGTATAAGGCGAAAAACTCATATTAGCATCACCTATGTGGGCTTGTATCCATTTGTACTTGGGGTGCAAACTCAAGCGATTAAATTTGTACGGTACCTGATAGTCTAGGTTAGTTCCTTGATTAGAATAGCTGTAACTCACCGGCATACTCAATGCCATAAAACTAACATTAAGACTCCCTTGCAAATAGTAAGTAAAAGGGGCTCTACCGCTGTTTTGATTGGAATCATAAAAAATGGAATTGGCCGAAAAAGCACCACTTATTTTTAAGGGTTTGCCTCGACCTATAAAATCTCCCAAATTCTCTAAATCTACATTTTGAGAAAAACCTACCGATGTCACTGCTAGCAATAGCAGCACTAACTTTATTTTTATACTAAATGTTGTTCTCAAAATGAATTCACTATTGTTTATTTATTATGTACATAATCAATCTTTTGTTGAATAACTTTGTTACTCCATAGTTCAATTGGTTTGTTATCATGTCGCCAAAACTGATAATGCATTACATTTGAACTCTTTTCTGCTTCTTTTTTAAAAATATCTGACAAGAATTCCTTTCTGCTTTACTTCGCCTGTTCGCACTTTCAGGCTCGGGTCTCTGGGATTTTATTGTATGCTTTTTACTACAGATTGACTAGTAAATCTTTTTAAATCTCCAATCAACAACTAGGGTTTTTGACCATTGACACTCCTAAAAACCAAATGAACATGATTACTTATAACACACTAAGCATGAACTTCTAAACCTTTATTTTTTTGACAAAATTTGATACTTTAAATAAGTAAATCTTTGTATTCATTTCGCGTAAAAACATCTAACCAGCCTACTACAGCAAAACTGATAAAATACAACCCCTCTTTATGAAATTTATAATTTCTACTCATAATTATATTTTTTACTTTTTTACTCAAATTTTGTTGTTCAATCTCGATCCACACGAAAGGATTCGTGCGGGAGCGGGGGAGACGCTCGCGCTAGCATACGCTCAAGCCAGCTGGGGATTGAAAGTGGTTGTTAAACCGCTTTTTCTATTCTTTTATAGTATTCATCCCAATTAAAATCTATTCCTAGTCTTGGCACTACCATTGTAAAGATGAAATCAAACTCTTTTTCTCTTGAAGTAACGTATTGATACCATTCAACAGAAAATTCAGAATATTGATCTGCAGTAGCTTCACCTTGCATTCTCATTCCATGATGAATATTAGCTACCCAATATTTAGTTTTATCTTCAATAGAGTAATTGGGGTATTCATCTATCCAAAATAAACGCTCCTTTTCTTTGGCTTTTTCCGCTAATTCTCGATGCTTTTGAAGAATTTTTTTTTCTTCATCACTTAATTCGTAATTACTCATAAATAAAATTATTGTTGAACAACGGAAATTTTATAAATACCATTATCTAACTCTTTGGATAAAATTTTAAATTTCTTTCCTGACAATAATAATAGCTCATCTTTACCATATCCTCTAAACTTTATACCGTCTGCAAAATCTGATATAACAGGAGCATTGTTTACCTCCATTGTAAGTTGAATATTTTTTCCTGGCTTATTAAAAAATGCTGCCGTTTGAGTGCTACCACAAGAAACGAACTCATCGTATGTAACAATATCTCCTACATTATGCTTACTTAAAAAGTCAGTTAATGCTTGTCCGTCTAATTTAATAGCACGAAATGCAGTGCCATTATATTTCGGCACTTTTGCTAAAGCAGATTGAAGAATATTTTTCATGGCTTGGGTTTGAGAGGTATTAACTCCTCTGCGAAGCCAATCATTTAGTTGAAAGTAAAAGTTGTCCGTAGTATATCCCCAAAGCGTATAAGCTTCTGCTCTTGTTAAAGAAGGATATTGTGTTACAAGGTCTTCTACCTCATTTAAAAACTTAAAGCCATTGTCATTGTGATATTTCGTAAAATATTCCAAAATATCATCTTCAGATTTGCCTAGTGCTTTTAATGCGTCAACAAATTCAGAAGGTAATTTTGATTTAGTAATAGCTTTTGTAGCGGTTGTGATAAGACTCCCCGCCCCTTGCACAATCTTAAAAGCTTCTCTAACTTCAACATCAGTCGCCTTTTCTAATTTATTAGACAAGCTATGTGTACTTTTTTTATCTGCTAAAATAACTAATTTATCTACATTTTGTTCGGTTTTTACATAACCGACCAAAATTTCATTGTCGGTAGCTTTGACAAAAACATTTCCGTATTCTGCATTGGGTATCATCCATTCTTTTACTCCGCTACTTAATTCCTTTCTAAGCAAAGCTTCTACTCCTTCTTTGGTAATGCCTTGCTCTAATTTTAGAATAAGATTTCCTTTAACATAAAGACCCTCGGTGAAACGTATAATATTAGGAGTTATATTGGCTATTCCTTTTATGGTAGCACCTAGTAAAGGACCTATTGCGTAGCCAGAAACATACATCAATGCAGTATCGCCTTCACCTGTCGCTCCGTAATAGATTACGGCTAGTCCATCTATAACAATAGCTACATTACCAAAAGGCGCTGAAGCAATTCCTGCTACTAAAAATGCTTTATCAATAATCTCTCCTGTACAAGATTGATTTAAAGTGAATTTACAATCTAAAATAATAGGTTTGTATGTTATTTCTCCTGAAGGATTAGTGTTACTTATATCTTTAGCGTACAATTTCCAACCTGCAAATGTTTCAGCATATACTACTGCTAAATTTAGCCCTTGTTCAGCGACAAATTCTTCTTTAAGTTCTTTTACGTTATCTGTCTCATTTAGTTCTTTCGTAACATCTGTCTCTGTGTCTTTGAAGTAAATCTTGGTAATTACAGCATTGCCTGTTTGACTTTCAACCGTAGCTATTTTTCCATTTATATTTTTTAAAATAGGCTTGTATTCAAATTCTTCAGGGTTGTTTCTTTCGAATTTAGTAGCTAGTTCTATTTCATAAATATATTGTAGCTGCTTTTTAGGTACAATTTTGTAGAATTGAAATAGTGATTTTCCAAAAGACTTAAATTTGCTGTCACTATCTATTCCCAGCAAATCAGAAGAACTGTTTTTTATTGAATCACTAATATCAGAGCCATAGGCAAAATAAGTTTTCCATTCTAAAACATTTTGAGCATTTATATTTCTTACAATGAGAGTATAAATACCTTTAGTCTTCGAAATAGCACTGGCTTCAAAAATATCTTTGGCAAATTTGTCACCTTCTTTTTGAGTAAATGTACAAGTTGTTTCAATAAAATTTATATGTAATTGTATACCAGCGCTAACCTCTAAATAAGCTAATTTATTGTTTAATTCTTCAATATAGGATGGCTGAAATATTGGATTACCGTTATATCGCTGTGAAGGATTTATATATCTTAAGCCACCTAAATTAACAGTGTTTAGATCATCTCCTGATTTGTTTTTCTTGTTTTCATTTAAATTGTGATCTAAAAATTTTACAATCACCCCGCCCCATGTTGCAACATCATTATTATAAGTGAACAATGATTTTTGTACATATGCGTCAGTTCCGCAATCTCTAATAATTTTTAAATTTTGATTATTTACATCAACAACATCTTGTTTTGCCCCATCACTGTTACAACCATCACAAGCAATAAATCCCCAATAGGTATCTCGACTTTCCTCCTTTTGCTTATAGCTTACGTCAGTAACATATTTATCTACAAATGCACTTAGTTTTGCAGGATCTTTGGTAGCAAGCTTTTCTTTTAATTCTTCATTGTAAACCGTGCGTAAATATTTGTTTTGTTTTATAGGTTTGTCATTATCAAAGAACAAATAAATTTTACTTCCATCGGCAATAGTTGCAATAGTTTCAATTTTAAGTGTAGAGTCTTTCTCATCACAAACATATTTATTGGTACTCCATTTGTATTTTTTAGAATCTTTTACCAAGCCTCCTAAAAAACCTTTTTTAGCTAATTCAAGATAAGCAACTGTAGTTTCATCTCCATTACTTACAAATGTGTAGTCAGGTGCAATTCCATATCCTCCAGCCAAAGCCCCTGCACTACTACCCTGAGTATACTGATACAATTGTAATCCTGGCGCATACATCATTTCCCAATCGTTGTGGCTCAAGAGTTTCCCTGCGCCATAATCCATCAGTAAGTTAGTTTTAAGTTTATCACCGTCTTTAGAAAACGGGTGTATCAAACCAAAGACACCATGACCTAATTCGTGTGCTAATGTTCGGTTTTTTTCGTCAAACACAAAACCAAACTGCCTTATCAACGGCATAAATCCAGCGTCACCATTACTAGCTTTTTCATTGGTATAAAGCATGTAATAGGTGTTGGTTTTATAGTCGGTACCCAATGCAGCTATTACCGCTTGCGTAACGAGTTGCTGCCCATTAGTGTAGGTATTTAGTGCGTCACTATTTCCTGTTTCTATGGTAGTCCCCCAGCTGTTGGTAATCGTTTTTTTAACGGTACTTACATTAAAACTGATTCCTGTTTTATTGTATATTTCATTAAGTTCTGTTGTAGCATCATCAGGAATTGGAGCACCATTGATACTCACTAGTACTACATTGACTTGCTTGCCACTAAGATGCCATAGGTCAATTTTACCAGCAACTTCATACTTAGCCGTAGAGTCGGCTGGTTTTACTGTGGCAATAATGGCATCCTTAGCGTAGTCAAACTTTTTAGTAAGTTTAAATGTAGCTATATTTCCAGACCAGCTAGGGTTGACCTCTTCACCACTTGGTGTTTTAAAAACGAGGTCTTCTTTTGTTTTTCCATTCGAGAAAGAAACCGTAGCACTTATTTCGTCGTCCCTATCTGGTTCATTAAATGGAGTATTAGCTACTGCTTTGTAATGCACATAATAATTACCGCCATCTGCTTTTTTAATTGTTTCATAAGTAGCATTGTGAGCAACACTAGTCGATACCCTTTTATCTTGATTTGGGTTAGTATCAAAAGTATACTTGCCTTTACCTGGCTCAAATATCACTTCGACATCCTTAGACGAGATTAGGTTTACGTTACCCGAATTGTCTACACCATTGGTATTAGTTTTATTGGGTGCACCACCTTCGGCAGCTTTTCCTTCTTCCACTTCTCCTTGTTCGTTTACTGTAAACGTTTTTCCAGTTTTATCGGTAATTACAACAGGCGGCTTGGTATCAATAGTTGTTTCGGTTCCGTTTTTGTTGAGTAAAACAACTTTACCATCGACTACTTTAACGCCAGTTAATGTAACCGCAGTTGCGTTATAAGCAGTGATTTCACCGTCACTTCCATTAATTTTATCCAGTGCAGCGTCGACATCACCTATGTTCTTCCAGGTAGGGTCGTAGCTTGTTTCGACAACACCCTGCGTGAGTTGGTAATCAGTATTAATTTGTACGTTTTTGAATTCGACCTTTATTCTGGTGTATTTACCAATATTTACTGCACCATCGCTCACTTTATGAGCGATATCGATAACCTTATTTAGTTTTTCTAAAAATGGAAGCGTTATATATCCCCATCCAGAGTAACTACCGCCACTACCACTTAACTCCACAGTTACAACCGGAAAATCGCCTGCAGTAAAGGTTTCGCCCTTTTTTAAACTTGGTAGCGGACTGTTATTTGTAATTTTAATTTCGGGAGTGATACCGCAATTGTAATAAGCCGTTTCACTCTCAGAAGGTGTTGTAAATTCTTGTATTCCAGAATAGGCAAAACCAGCTTCGGCAGTACATTCTCCTCCCACTCTAAATTCGTAGGTAGTTGCAGCTTCAAGATTATAAATAACACTTTGTTGGTTGTAAGCATATAAGCTAAACCAATCTGCGTCGCCATAGCCTTTTTTACGGTACTGAATTTGGTATCGAATATGATCTGAATACAGCCAAGTAATTTCAACCGTTTGTGTGTTTTGCGCTTCAGACATAACAAATTTTGGTACGTCACAATTCCCTTGATAGGTAAAATTGAAGATTTCGCTATAGCCATTGTTTTTAAAAACCGAAGTTTCGCTTATTCCATCAGTTACTATCGCTCTTACTTGCCAAGCATATCTTTTACCCTCTAATAGTGGTATATCTGCTGGGCCATAAAGTAAGGTACTTGTAAATGTTGTGGTTTGAAATAAAATAGCACTATTTAAAAACGCTGCTTGCGGATCTAAGGTAGTATCCCACAATTCTTTGAGGGTAAATTCATACTGCACTCCTGTCGCATTAAGATGGCGTGGTGTCCAGCTAAAAAGAACATTCTGCGGATTTTGTGCCGAAACCAAATCGCCTCGACTAGGCAAATTAAGAAGTGGTGGGTCGTTAAGAATTAAGTAAACAGGAAAGCAACTTTTGCGGGATAGCAGTTGCCCAGAAAAAAAATCATACACTTCAAAACAGAAATCATATCTACCGCTAGCCAGGGGTTGATTGTATTGTTGTGGGGTAATTCCTTGAAGATTGTTTAATTCAAAATAAGGCTGTAAGTCCAAATTTGACAACCGTAAATTAATTCCTCCATCTAAAAATATAGGGGTAGCTCCTGCAATAACATCAGTGTTTTGAATAGCATAGCCATTGCCTTCAATACGCATTTTAAGACGCACGCGTCGGCCAATTTCCTGAGTATCTGTCAACAAGATATTGACAAATAATTTCTCTGAAGTAGTCGTTTGATAGTCTGATAATTTTAGACTGTACGGCGGTATCAACTGTGGATTTACTTGGACAGGATAAATCTGAGCAATGGAAGCTTGGCAACCTAAAATTAGAAAAAATGCAATAAGCAATTTGCGCGTTGCAGCAGGCAGTACACTAGTTGTAACTTGCAGTTTATGATTTATTAATTGATATACTTTATTCATCTTTTTTCTTAATTTTCTAGGACTTGACCCCAAATAACCTACCTTTTTTATCTCTGTAAAACAGAATAATTTAATCTTTAAACCTTGTCTTTATGCTATTATCTCTTCTTTCAAGAACTAGCTTACGATGTTGTTCTATTAATTTGAGCAGCATAAGCGTTTACCGTTTTATCCTTTTGATATGTGAAATCAATTTTTCAATCCCTTTCCACCATAGTTCACAATTGGTTTCACTGTTTTGGTCAACTAAATAATCACTATTGTTTCATCACTTTAATATCAACAACAATGAATGAGTTTACGCCATTTGCTTCAAAACTTTTAATTTTTATGGCTCCTTTTCGACCGTCTTGCGTTTTAAAGAGTATTATGCGTGGCACTTTACTACTATCAAAATCTTTTAATCCTCCAGTGGTTTCTGTAATTCCTAAACCTGATAATAATGCATCATCCTTCATCGAATCAAATTGACTAACAGATAAAGAAGTGCTGCAATTACAGGACTCTTGACTATTGATAAATTGTGTGTGAGTAGCATTAGGTATTGCATCAAAATTTAGAGTTTGTACTTGATCTGGCGACAGGAATTTATTAAACGAAAAGGTTCCATTTAATCCATAAAAAGCAATATCTATCAACGATCCGTTTGTACTATTTACCTCTTGACTTGTGTAGCGCTCTCGCAATTGAGTTGAGAAGAAGGCCCCAATAGTATTTGAATTGTGCGCCGTATTAATTCCTAATTTCACATCATTAAAAGTTCTTAAATTAGTATTTGCTAACGCTGTTATTGTTTTTGAAACTGTCTTTGTTTCCTTTCCATTTGATGCCTCTAACTTAATTGTGTAAATCCCTGCTTTTTCAAAAGTAAATTTTGGAGTCGCAGCTGTGCTTACACTAGGACTTGCTCCCGTACAACTCCATGAATAACTAGTTGCGCTAATGCTATTATTGCTCGTTGTAACACTAACAGGAGCCTGTAAATCATCGTCTTCGAATGCTAATTCTATACCAAATGCAGCCTCAAGATAAGGAGCAACCGTCACCGTTTTTTCTATTTGATAGGTTTCCTTACCGTTGCTTACCTCTAATGTAACTTTATGATTTCCGGGCGTTGTAAAAACAACGTTTGCTGGATTTTGACTTGTTGACCCTGCTATTGAACCGTTTTCAAAACTCCATTTGTAAGTAGTTGCGCCCACAGTTGTATTTGTAAACGCGACTTCCATAGGGGAATAATTATCCTTAATAACGGTCGCTGTAAAATCAGTTACTATTTCATCGTTTATAGCAACCGGAATTTCTTTGGTTTCTATAATTCCGTCTCTATTCATAGCGGTCAGCTTGATCACAAAGTTACCTTCTTTTTTATAGATAATAGTTCCAGGATTTTGCTTTGTAGAGCTTGTTGTTTCTGCTCCTTCAAAAGTCCATTCATAGGTATCAGCACCAACAGTTTTATTAGTAATCTTAACTAGTACGGGGACTGAAAAATCATTATTTACGACTTCAATACTAAAATCGATATCAATAGGAACCGCCTGCTCCTTTGTACAACTAGACATAAAAAGCATTGTACTCAGCAAAAAAGTCACGACAGAAACCACCGTTTTAAAAGAATCCAATACAGATCGTCTTTGCTTCTTTTTGCTGCTGTTCATTACTTTTTGTAGTATACAGTCGTCAGTAGTATTCTTTAGACTATAAAGACACTTCTGATTACTTACTTTGTTTTTTAATGCTCTCATTATTTAATAATAATTTTTCGAATTTCATTCCCTTTTGGCGTTTCAAGTAATAAAAAGTAAATACCCGCAGGTAAATTCACATTGTAATCTAAATTGTATGTATCATCACTATTCATTTGCCTGTCATTGATAGAAAGTCCAGAAGTCAAACTATAGAGTCGCAACGAAATGGCAGCTGGCTCCTGTAGTTTAATCGTTACCTTAAACACACCGGTTGTAGGATTGGGATGCGGTATAAAATCAATAATAAAAGGTATCGTTGCATCACCTATATCTGGTAAGAGTCTCGCTTCTTCTACGATAATAGGTTTAGTATAGTCTTGTTGACATTCTCCTTGAAAAGATCGTAAGGTAACCTCATATGCTCCTGCTTGAACAAACTTAATTATAATGGTTTCGTTTGTTTTTTTAATAATTTCGGCACTTCTTGGTAAAATCCATTCTACTGTATTACTCAAAGGACTACTGGTGTTTACCAAAATGATTTCTTCATTGGCAAATGCTTGAGATGTAAGTAGAAATTGCGAATTAATACCTGCATTTGTTTTAAATATTTCAATTGTACCTTCTGCTGTGCAACCTTGACCGCTTGTGACTTTTGCGGTATACACTCCTGCCTCAGTCAAAGAGACTCTTGGTGAAGCACTTGTAAAACCATTTGTTGCAGTCCATAAATAGGTGGCCGCAGCATCAGCAATTGTAATATCTAGGTTTTGAGATTGCTTATTACAAAGTGTTTTATTACCCCCTAGATCTACAACTAATGCTTCTGGATTTGAGATTACATAATCTAAATTTAGCTCACATCCTTTTTGATCTGTAACACTTACGCTGTAAGTGCCTGCACAAAGGTTGTCTATAGAAAGTGTGGTCGCCCCCGTGCTCCACTTGACACTATATGGAGCTACGCCTGCTGTAATTAAAAGGTCAATTTTAGCCTCGCAAGAACTACTACAGTTAAGTGGTATGATAGTGGCTTGAACATCAAGCTTCTTTGGTGGTTCAACCTTGAGGGTTTGCATGATTTGACAACCGTTAGCATCGGTCACAAATACAAGATAGTTCCCTGATTTTACATTAGTCAAATTTGCAGTGGTGTCCTCTGTACTCCAACTGTATTTGTACGGGAGTGTGCCTCCTTTTACAGTTGTTGTAATTGTCCAATCATCTGCAGTACCGCAATAAGTGTAGGCACTACTTAAGGCAACCGTTAATTCTTGAGGTTGTTGTAAAACATACATATTGCTTTGTGTTGTATTTCCGTTTTTGTCGGTAACAATGACGTAATACAAACCTGCCCCTATAGTGCCCTCTAAGGTAATTTCGTCGCCTATTGCCACGGCCTCCCCTTCTCTGTACCATTCATATAAATAGGATTCCCCGGTCGTAAAAGGACTTCCTCCTGATACTGCTGCTCTTAGAGATCCATTTTTATCATTATAACAAAGGATATTACTTTGCACACTGATCGTTACCTCTAATCTAGCTGGGGCTGTTACAGTGTTTGCATCAAATACAGTACAGTTGTTTGCATCAGTAATATTTAAACTGTATTTTCCAGCTGGAACATTACTTAAAGTATTTGTTGTGGCTACTTGTACGGCTCCACTTTCATCGCGCCATACATATTTATAAGGTAGCGTTCCTCCAGTTACAACAACCTTTATTGAACCATTAGAGAGTCCAAAACCTGTGCTGTTAGTTGCTTTGCTTGACGCTATAGTTAACAAATCAGGCTGTGTTATGGACACCGTAATTGTTTTTAAAACGTTGTTTTCGTTGTATGTACATCCATTGCTATCGCGAACTTGAATTTGGTACACCCCTTTTGCTAAATTGTTAAATGTTGTAGTGGCTGTTGTAGTCGTTGTAGCTGTTGTTGAAAATGTATTCCAAGGTCCATAAAGATCGCTGTTTATTTTCATTCGATATTCATAGCTAGCAGTACCACCCGTTGCACTTAGTACTATTTTACCATTATTTGCTTCAAAGCAACTTAGGTTACTTGCTGTATAAGTAACTACAACTGATTCTGGTTGGGTTACTACCAGCGTTTCGCTTTTTTCGGAAACACCCTCTGCATTGTTCACAATAAGATAATACGCTCCTGCCGGCACTCCTGAAAGGATTGCATTATCGGCGCCTATTTTTTCATTGGTAACAGCGTTGTACCAGTTGTAAATATTTCCTCCTACTCCCCCTACAGTTATAGCCTCAATTTGTGCATTGTTATTTCCGTAACAGCTAATGGGCGTTTTTAAAACAATGTTTGCAATTAGCTCTCCTGGATCTGCTAGATTATAGCTGTTTTTTAAAACACAACCCGTGGCGTCAGTAACCGTTATGGCATAGATCCCTGGTATTAATTCTCCAGCAACATTGGCCGTACTTGTTGATGTAGCGACTTGAGCTACTGCAATGCCTTTGTCGTTGGTCCATTTATAATTGTATGGTGCAACTCCTCCTTGTATGGTAATGGAAATCGTTCCATCTGCTTTTGCACCATTAGGACGCACTAAACTAACTGAGGTGAAGCCATAAACTGGTGGTTCAACAATAGTAAACTTTTTTATTATTGTACAACCGCTTTCATCTGTTACAGTAACAGTATATTCTCCAGCAGTTAGCATGCTATTGGTTTTGGTTGTAGCGCTATTCGACCAAGAGTAACTATAGGTTCCTGTTCCTCCCGAAACACTTAGAGCTATCGCTCCTGTTGCGTCTCCATAACACAATACATTCGTTTGTACTTCGTTTGTAATCGCTAGTAATTCTGGTTCTGTTAATTCCACATCTCTTCGCGTAGTAATTCCGTTACTGTCTGTTACAATGACATAGTATTTCCCTGCAAAGCCATTCAAAGCAGCAGCAGTTTTTAATTTACCACCCGCACTAGTGTACCACTGGTACGTATAGTCAGCCCCTGAAGCAAGGTATCCTCCTGTTGCATTTGCGCTCAAAGTTCCTTCTTCACCATTACATTTAATTGGATCGACTGAAATAGTTACTAAAATCTCTGCAGTTTGATCTACTATAAACTGTTGCTCAGCAGTACAATTATTGGCATCGGTAACAATCACTTTATACGTTCCCGCAGCTATGCCCGTTAACCTGGCAGTGGTCGCACTCAATGGGTTGTTTGCACTGTCATACCAAGTATATTTATAATTGGGAACTCCACCTGCAGCAGTGACCTCAATGGCTCCGTCTGAGAGTTTGTATCCTGATGGTTTACTGATTTTAAAAGTACTTATTGCTACTCTTTGAGCTGGTTCTGTGATTGTATACGCGATTGTAACACTACAGCTGTTTTTATCGGTTACCGTTACCGTGTAAGTTCCTTTATACAGCCCTTCAATTGAAGAGGTTGTTTCCTTGGTGCTCCAAGAGTAACTATAATCGCCTGCTCCTCCGGATACTTGTAAAGCTATTCGACCTGTCTTTGCTCCATAACAAAGTACATTTGTAATAGCGTCTTCAACAATCATTTTATCATTTTGCACTATGGTGATTTGCGAGCTTACTGCAATTTTATTAGCATCGGTAACGGTAACACCATAGCTCCCTGCTTCTCTGCCACTTAAAACAGCCTCAGCACTTACAGAAACTGTTGGATCAGAAAGGAGATACCAATTGTATTGGTGCGGTTTTACTCCTCCAGTAACAGTGGCTTCAATAGTCGCATTTTTATCGTCATAACATAAATTAAGGGCTGTTTGTGCTAATTTCAAGGCCAACTGCTCAGGTTGCTCTACAAGAAAACTTTGTAGAAATGAGCAGCTATTTTTATCTATAACAGTCGCTTCATAAGAGCCTGCAGCTAGCCCAGAGACTGTATTGGCTGTAGCAATTATGTCCTTAGATCCTGCCTTTGTCCACTTATAGCTATACGGACTAACGCCGCCAGTGGCCGTGATTGTCAGCGAACCATCGGCTGTTTCAAATCCTGAGAGCATTTTATTATCTATGCTAGCGATACTGATAGGTGCAGTTGCTTTCTCTTTAACCTCTATGTTTTCTATTTCAACGCTACACAAGTTGGCATCTATAACAGTAACACTATACATTCCTGCTTTTAGGTTATTATTTTCAAGTGTTTTCACATTGTTGCTCCAGTAATATTTATACGGTAAAGTCCCTCCAGTTACAGCAATGGCAATGGATCCTGTATTGGAGTTAAAGCAGTTGACATCTGTTACCACGCTGGCTACTTTTAATTCCTCTGGCGCTGCTAGTATAAGTTCGTTTGATCGTTTAATGATTCCATTAGCATCGGTAATGGTTACTTGGTAGGTTCCAGCTGGTCGGTTGGTGATTTTTTCGGCTGTCAAACCCAATGGATTAAACGTATTTGAAGCGTCTTTTACAAACCAATTGTAGCTGTAAGGTGCTACTCCTCCAGATCCTACTGCGGAAAGAATACCATCACTATCACCAAAACATGAAATCGTATTGTTTACATTAATAGCCACTGTTAATAAAGATGGGGCAACAAGATCAACAGTAGCACTAGCGGTACAGCCTGTCATTGGGCTGCTGGTATTGAAATTAGCATCTGTAACCGTTAACCTGTATGTACCTGATTCTAGACCCGTTGCAGTAGCGTTTGTGCCTACAACTTTATCATCGGTAGCTGTCCACTGATAGCTGTAAGGCGCAGTACCTCCTTGTGCAATTGCGGTAGCTTGACCATCATTTGCTAGATAGGCAGTGGGATTTGTTTGGTTATCTATACCTACCGTAAGCGCTACTGTAGGCTCTTCAATTTTAATTGCAATTGCCGCAGTAGAACAGTTTTTGCTATCCACTACTGCTAGCATATAGGTACCTCCAGATAAAGCTTCTATATTAGCAGTGCTTCCTTTACTTACACCACTACTATCTAAAAACAAATAGCTATACGGCGCTGTACCCCCAGATACAGTCACACTCACAGCGCCATTTGCAGCGCCATAACACAAGACATTTTTTTGTGTGTAACTCACTTTCAACTTCTCTGGGGAACGTATTGATACTGATTCTGCAATAGTGGCTCCAAGAAAATCCTTAACCGCTACTTTGTAATTTCCTGCTGCTAATCCCCTCACTACAGCGGTTGTTTGGGCTATTGCTGTAAATGTAGTGGCTGTTTCTTTAAACCACTCGTATGTATAGGGAGCTGTTCCTCCAGTAACCGTAGCGCTTACTGTACCATCTGATGCATTAAAACAGTTGACAGCTTCTGCTATTATCCCAATTTTTAATGGCTCTGGATCAGTAAGGTTGTATGTGGCGGTAGTGCTACAGCCTCTTACTCCATTTGAACTTTCATAATTGGCATCAGTAACGGTTAAAACATAACTCCCTTTTGATAAGTTGCTGATGTCTTTTTCTGTACTAAAAACGGTAGGGTTACCATCTTTCAGCCAACTGTACCTATAGGGTGCGGTTCCTCCACTAGCATTGGTGGCAATAGCTCCGTTATCATCTCCTGGTGACTTGAGTGGCGTGATGCTAATTGTACTAATGGTTAAAGCGGCTGTTTGTGCTGGTTTTATCGTTAGTTCTGCAGTATCCATACACCCATTGGCATCTGTTACTTCTACTTTATAAAAACCTGCTGCCAATGCTTCTCTATTGCTAGTTGTTGCGTCATCTTGCCATTTGTAAGTATACGGTGCAGTTCCTCCTGTGACATTTAATACTATAGCCCCATCATTTTTATCACTACAAGATATTTCGGTAGGCGTTTTACCTATCACTAGAGGTGCCGATGGTTGTGCTAATGGAAGTACAGCAGACATTTGCGTTATGCCATTTTCATCTTTTATTTCAACTTGATAATTTCCCGCAGGCACATCGTCTAAAATTTTAGCTGTTTTAGATGTTAATTCACTGGCAACCAAGCCCTCTATTTTATACCACTGGTACTTATAACCTGTTCCTATAGGGCCTCCTGTGGCATTAGCTTTTAACGAACCCATTTCCCCAAAACAGGCAATGGCTTTTTCTATACTTACATTTACCACTAACAATTCAGGTTCTATTAAAGTAATCGAAACAGTATCTGTACAGTTGTTTTTATCAACTACGGTAAGGGTGTATTTTCCTGCAGGAACTCCCGTTAAAGCGGTCTGGAAAACACCCGCTACCAAACTATTATTGACTGTAGTTTGAACGATACCAGCTTCATTTACCCACACTATAGTGTAATCTAAAGTTCCGCCAGCGGTAGCCACCGTTATAGCGCCATCTGTAGCTTTATATTTTAAAGGATTTGAAAAGGTGATTTGACCTATTTTAAGATTGTCTGGTTGTGCAACAGCGACGATAATTACTCCTTGGTTAGCCGCTGAATAACCACTACATTTATTTGCATCTCGAACTTTAATAGCATACGTTCCTTTTGAGAGAATACTTATGGTTGCGCTTGTTCCACTGGTAAAGTTTGTCCAAGTACCACCATCTCTTTGGTACTGATAACTACCTGTACCACCACTGGCAGTAATTGTAATCTCACCGTCGCTACCGCCACTACAAGAAACTTTTTTAGTACTTGTTGCTGAAAATACTACAGGGGCTGGATTAGCTATGACAAAACCACTCTCAGGTCCTTCTAAACTATCCCATACTGGATTTGGAACAGTAGTATTAATAGTTTGATACCTAACTTTATATTTACCTGCTTTAATAGGAGTAGTTGATGGCCAATTGTAGGTATAAGTCCCATCCAAATTATCTATTAAAACAGTAGTGCTTTCTTGCCCTAATAATGAATAAACTCCTGGTTTAACAGCAGGCTCAAACTCATAAAATAAACTAGCAACTAATTTTTTTCCTGTTGCTAAATTTCTATCTAATACCATTTTGAAACTTCCATCCTGCGAATTTGGACATTTAGTTTTCGCAGAGATAAAAGATAAGAGTTTTGGAGATGAATTAATGATATTAAAAATAAATATATCTGAATAAACAGTAGGCATCGCGTCAGTAACATAGAAGTCTCCAATAGGATATATAACATTCTTTGTAGAACTCCTTGGAGGAGAAAATACTGCTCGTACTCTCAAAATTTTAACATCTTCAATAGGTGGAGTTAGCCTATGATTAGGAAACCAAGAGTCAGGAGGAGTAAATAATTCTTCATATAATTCTTCAATAGTAGAATTCATGGGAAACTTATGACGTAAACTCTCTGGAAATTCGTGCCAACTCCCACTCGGCTCTTCATTTACTTGATATTCCCATGTGACATAATCAACATTAACAGGAGTTTCAGGAAAAGTATTTTCAGGTGAACCAAACAATTTATCAGATACAGTACGCTGGTTAAATGGAATACTAGGTTGTACATACTTTGGAAGAATAACTGCAAATTGATAGACACATACAGGATCATTATATGTTAAATAATGTCTAATCGCATTTTGCGATCCCAAGCCACCTTCATTAGCTTCACGCCCAATAAAAATTGTTTTAAATTTATCTAAGTTATAAGTACCGTTAACAGTTACAAATACACCGTTAAAATTTGGAGTATCCCTGATAAAATAATTAATTTTTAACGGTAAATCATTTTTATCTTTAATTTCATGTATTCCAGTATTTCTAACAGAGGTAGTACCATAAACATAAGGGGGCTGCAAAGAGCTATAATCAATTTGTAAGCTAGAAACATAAGGCGAAAAAGAAGTTGCATAAGAAACAAACTTACTCCCTTCACCTGATAACCATAAATTATATTCTTGAGCATAACCACAATTACCTAGAATTATCGTAATAATAAAAATTAATTTCTTCATAATTTTAATATTTTACATTCAATGTTGCAATTTCGCTAACACGGCCGTCTTTAAACACCGCTCTTAGTAAATAACTATATTCATTATTGGGCTTTACTTGCACATCGACAATGCGGTTTACAGTAGGTAATACATTTCGAAACAAGGTCATTGGCTTATCCTTTTCTCCTTTGTAAATGGCTATTTCAGCAACATTAGTCTCTTTGTACATCGTCCAGTATAGTTCTATGTAGTTATTCTCTTTGTCTATAAAACTACTTAAACCCTTAATAGCTCCTGGTAAAGTAGTTTTAGGAATGACTAGCGTCAATGCAGGTGCTTGATCAGATTTTAAACCACTACCATCTACTGCCACAATTGTATAGCTGTATTCATTGCCTTCAACAACTTTATCATCTGTCCAAGTCCCTGTAGGCGGGGATTCAATTTGAACTGCACCTTGTTTATTGCTTACTGACGAACGCTTATTTTCAATCGTGTACAACAACTCCCAGTTTGGATTACTTCTTTCTCTCCTATAGATTTCGTGTTTTATGACATCTTCACTGGAGCTGTTTGTCCACTCCATGATGACTTTGCCATCTTTTATTTGATACGAATTAAAAATAGCTTGGGTAGGTTTTATAAAATCCAGTTTTTTAATTTCTAGTATGTCTGAAGACTCAGACATATTAAACCGCTGATCAACAGCAACTAATGTATAGTACACTTTTGAATTCAAATTTTTAACTCCCACACTGTCTAAGAAAACCGTTGTTAAGTAAGGAGCTACAGTAATTTGAGAATACTCTTCGTTTCTATTATTTCCTCTAAAAATGCGGTATCCTAGAATGTCTTTATCTTTATTAGCTTCCCATTTTAACGTAACCACTCCAAGACTATCTATCGTTCCCTTAAAGCCCATTGGTTTTACTGGCGGTAGAGAATCTACAGGTTGCACCAATGCAGGGAAAGAGGTACGACTGCTGCCGTTTAGGCCAATAGCGGTAATAGTTAGGTAATTTGTAGGTTGCAAATTATCGTATAATATTTTACGCGCATTGGGCGGTATGTTTTTTACAATTACCTCGTACTTCCCATTTACTTTGTCAGAACGGTTAAGCTCAAATCCTTTGATCTCTTTATTACCTTCTTCAAGAAATTCCCATTCTAATATGATGCGTTTGTCATCTAAATAGTTTTTTGTAGTAATGTGCGGAACAAAAGCCAAAAGCTTTTCACCTTTACCAAATACTACTGCAGAGGCTGGGCTCGTTTCTCCAAAAATGGTCTTACCTATAATGCGATAATGATACGTCTTTCCATTGCTGATAGAATCTACATAAAACATCCTTCTAGCATCAGACTTATCGCTATTATTCAAAGTGGTAATAGGTAAATCGTTCAACCTTTTAAAAGCTATACCATCCTCTGACCGTTCTATGAAATAACTATTATACTGTTGTTTATACAGCTCATAGTTCCAGCTTAACATCGCTTTGTCTTGTAAAAAATTAACCACTAAATCCAATGGTTTGGGTAGTGCTTCATAATCTTGTAATCCAATAAAAACACCCCCATCTTTAATCAGCATTTCGCTCTCGGGAACTAATGAAATTAGTTTATAAACATACTTCTCATTTACATTAACCTCAGTATCTACATATGCTAACCCGGCCATTTGCGCCGTTTCAAAATCTTGATCTGTTGCATATAGACCCCAAGTAAAACGCTGCTCTTGCTCTTCAGATAAATTTACTATTGATTGTAAATCTTTGATACCACCTAACTCAAATGTTTCCCCATATAAGGATTGCGCCATCACTGCAGCGTTATCATTGCTATCAATTATTCCGCCCCATTTTTCTAATGGCTGTGGTTTAA